>JAYUDQ010000699.1:0-19824 GCA_043739745.1 Acidimicrobiia bacterium
GGCGAACGACGCACCGTTGCGTTCACCTCGGACGGTGTCGAGCATGCAGTGACGGCCCGTCTCGTCGTCGCCGCCGACGGACGCAACTCGAGCGTGCGCCGTCAACTCGGTCTCAAGCTGGCGCGTGACAAGCCGCATCACAACTTCTCTGGCCTGCTCATCGACGGTGCCCACGATTGGCCGGCCGATCTGCAGGTGATCGGCACCGACGAAGACGTCCACTTCCTTGCCTTCCCGCAGGGCGAAGGACGGGTGCGGCTGTACCTGGGTTGGGACATCGAGGACCGTCACCGCTTCACCGGGCCCGAGGGTGGCCGACGATTCGCCGACCGGTTCGCCGGCATCGGGTGCGTCCCAGGCATCGATGCGTTCCAAGGCGTCAGCGTCGAAAGCCCATGCTCGACCTACTCGAACGAGGACGCCTGGCTCGCGACCCCGGTCCACGACGGCGTGGTGTTCATGGGCGACGCCGCGGGCTGGAACGATCCGATCATCGGCCAGGGTCTGGCCATCACGTTCCGGGACATCCGCGTGTTGAGCGAGTTGCTGCTGGCCGCGGATGACTGGGACGAGCGCATCCTTGCGCCGTATGTGGTGGAACGCCAGGAGCGAATGCGGCGGCTGCGCTTCTCGGCCGCGTTCACGTCGGTTCTGAGGAACGAGTTCGGTCCCGCGGCGGCGGACCGCCGACGCCGAGTGCGGACACTCCTCGCCTCGCGGCCCGATCTGGCGATGACGAGCGCGGTCGCCTTCGTCGGACCCGACGTCGCACCATCGGAGGCGTTCACGCCCGAGCGCTGGGCTGAGCTGGTCGGCGTCTGAGCGAAACGCCTCACGCCATGGGGATGCGCAACTCCATGCCCACGACGATCAGATTCGGGTTGGTGAGCAGGTCGCGATTTGCGTTGAATATGCGATTGCGGTTCGTCGCATTGTTCGCCCCGTAGTACATCGTGGCCAGCTTGCCGAGCGTGTTGCCGCCGACGACCGTGTGCACGATGAATCCGAGATAGCCGGCGATGAGCACGTGACCGAAGGCAATGGGTACGACGATGCTCGGTATCCCGAGCCCGGATTCGTCGTCGGGCGCGATCTCGAGCGTGCCGAGCGGGCCGCCGAGCGGGGCCCCCGTCAATGGGACTGAGAATTCGAAGTTCGAGAAGCCCATGCCGAGCACGCCATGCACCGCGGCCGACCCGACGACGTTACCGTTCGCGTCGCGCACCGTGGCCGAACCGATCACGCCTTCGAATGCGGCGCCGATCCCCGAGATGTTGACCGGTGCGTCGACGATGTCGTGGGGCCGTGGGTGATGGATCCGTACGGGCGGGAAATTGGACATGTCCGTTCCTTTCGGGTGCGCGTTGCCGCGATGTGTGCGCGACGATACGCCCGCCTGCAGCTGCGTAGTGTCCGGATCGTGAACCCACCGCCGTTGCACCCCTCCCTCGAACCCCTGGCCTTCCTGCTCGGCACATGGTCCGGCGGCGGCCAGGGCGAGTACCCGACGATCGACTCTTTCGCCTACGACGAGACGATCACCTTCACCCACGTCGGCAAGGCGTTCCTCGCCTACACGCAGCGCACCAAGGCATCTGACGATGGCCGGCCGCTGCATGCCGAGACCGGCTATTGGCGGTGCCCGTCACCAGGTCGGGTCGAGGTCGTTCTCGCCCATCCCACGGGCGTCGTCGAGGTCGAGGAGGGCACGATCGAGAATGGCGTGATCACACTGCGGACAGTCCATGTCGTAGGTACTTCGACGGCGAAGGATGTCGCGTCGTTGACCCGTGTGTTCCGCCTCATCGCCGGCAACGGGCCGTCGGTGCTCGACTACACCGTGGCCATGGGTGCAGTGGGCGTGCCGGAGGCGCACCATCTTGCGGCGACGCTCATCCGCGAACCCTGACCGACCGGCACGTCGTCATCCCACGACGGGCGGCCTCGCCCGAAATGCGCGGCCTCTGGACCGTCCGTTCGACCATCATCTCCCGATGGCGATCCGCGTCGATCACTTGACCAAGGTGTTCGAGACCGGACGCGGCGCGAACCGCCGCTCGGTCGAGGCGGTCGACGGACTCTCCTTCGAGGTGGAGCCTGGCGAACGCCTTGCGTACATAGGCCCGAATGGTGCCGGGAAGTCGACCTCCATAAAGATCCTCACCGGCATCCTGCACCCGACCAGTGGTCGTGCAACGGTGCTCGGCATCGTGCCCTGGCAGGAGCGGCGTCGCCTCGCGGGCCGGATCGGGACGCTCTTCGGTCAGCGCTCGATGCTGTGGCAGGAGCTGACGGCGCGGCAGAGCTACCGCATGCTCGCCGCGATCTACGGCCTCGACCGCGAGCGCGAGCGACGTCGCGTGGGCGAGCTGGCCGACCTGTTCGAGGCCGGCGATCTCTTCGACGTTCCCGTGCGCAGCCTGTCCCTCGGTCAGCGGATGCGATGTGAGCTCGCCTCGTGCATGCTGCACGAGCCCGAGATCCTCTTCCTCGACGAGCCGACGATCGGACTCGACCTCATCGCGAAGCAGCGGTTCCGTGAGCTGCTGGTCCGCCTGAACGCCGAGCGGGGCACCACGATCTTCCTCACCTCCCACGACGTTGCCGACATCGAGCATGTCGCCCGCCGCGCCATCGTGATCAATCATGGTTCGGTGATCTTCGATGCGGAGGTCGCCACGATGCGCCGCGCGCTCCTCGCCACCAAAGTGGTGGAGATCGGCCTCAGTTCGCCGCGGGCGCCGCTGGATCTGACCGGCGTGACGGTGGTCGAGCACACTGACACGGCAATGCGCCTTGTCGTCGACACCGCCTGCACGAGCATCCGCAGTGTGCTCGATGTGCTGCTCGACGGACCCAGTGTGGCCGACATCTCGGTGGTCGATCCGCCACTCGAAGAGGTCATCGCCCGCATCTACGAGGCGCCGCGGGCATGAGTGCGCGATCGCTCTCGATCACCGCCGAGACCTCGGCCCGCCGGACCCTGGCCGAGCGGGGAGGCCTCGTTGTGTTGGTCTGTTTCTACGTGTTGGTGACGACGGTGCTGGCCGGGCTATGGCGGGCGGGTGCGGCGGCGAAGGGGGGCGCCGTTGCCGGTTACTCCGCCGTCGCGCTCACCTGGTACATCGCCACGACCGAGGCGGCCACGGTGTCGCTGAATACCCGCATGATCGCCGACATCGGCGTCGACATCACGTCCGGTGCGATTGCCGTCGAGCTGCTGCGCCCAGCCTCCGTGCTCGCGCAGCGGGTGGTCTCCGAGCTCGGCCGTGTACTTCCGCGCGTAGTCATATGTGCACTTACTGGTGTCGGGCTCGCCTGGATCACCGCAGGGCATCCCCCAAGCGGAGTTGCACTGGCTGTCGCCGCCCCGAGCCTGCTGCTGGCGGTGATGTGCAACATCGTGGCGCAGCACGCGTTCGCGGCGCTGTCGTTCTGGCTCGGCCACTCCGGTGGTGCATGGTTCCTCTATCAGAAGCTGATCTTCATGGTCGGCGGCATGCTGATCCCGCTCGAGGTCCTTCCTGGCTGGCTACGGGCCACGGCGCTGGTGCTGCCGTTCCGGGCGATGGCGTATGCGCCTGGACGGCTTGCGTCCGGCCATCTGGAACCGCTGCTGCTCGTGGAGCAGGTGGGCTGGCTCGCAGTCCTTGCGTGCATCGCAACCGCCGTGTTCGGCGCGGGGGAGCGGCGCCTGCAGGTGGTCGGCGGGTGATGGCCGAGCGGGTGACGGCCGGGTACAAGTATCGGCCGCTGCGCGGGCTGTTCGCCACGATGCGCAACGCGTTCGCGGAGGCCACCGCGAACCGGCGAGGCCTCGTGTTCGCGTTGGCCGTGATGATCCTGAACGACGCAGTGTGGGTTGCGTTCTGGGTCGTGTTCTTCCACCGCGTCGGGACCGTCCGCGGCTGGGACACCGACGGCGTGATGCTCCTGTTGGCGGTGCTCACCACATCGGCTGGGTTCTCGCTCGGACTTCTCGCCAACGCCCGCTGGATCGGCTCGATCGTCACCGGTGGCCAGCTCGACGCGACTCTGAGCCTTCCCGTCGCCACGCTCGGCCATGTGCTCGTGCGCCGGGTGGAGCCGACCAACCTCGGTGACTTCGTCTTCGGCATCGGCCTCTTCGCGATCGCCGGGCACCCCACACCGAAGCGGATCGCGGTGTTCGTCTTCGTCGTGCTCGTATCCGCCGCACTGATGACCAGCTTCCTCGTGCTGACTGGTTCTCTGGCCTTCTTCGGCGGGCGGAGCGAGGGTGGCGAGCTGGGGTTCCACGCCCTCCTCCTGTTCGGCGCCTATCCGGTCGACGTGTTCGCCGGAAGCGCCAAGCTGCTGCTGTACACGGTCGTCCCGGCTGCATTCGTGTCGAGCATCCCGGCCCGGCTCATCAGTTCGTTCAACGGCCGCTCGGCCGCGGGTCTGGTAGCCGCAGCTGCGCTCTTTATCATCAGCGCGCATACGATCTTTCGGGTCGGACTGCGGCGCTACGCGTCCGGTTCGGTCTGGACGCGTGGGTGACTACGCGTCACACGACCGGGCGAAGCACGAACTCGGCGACGACACGGTTGAACTCGTCGGGCACCTCGGCATTGGGGGAGTGACCCACGTCGAATGCCTCGACCCGGAGGTGTGGCATCTGCGTCGAGGCGAACCGCGCACAGTCGGCGAACCCGCGCTCGCGGGTGCCAACCACGAGGAGGGACGGCACCGTGTTCTCGGCGATGCGATCGCGAACGCTGGCCCCGATGGCGGTGGAGCGGATGCCGTTGGCGATGCCGTTCGGATCGAGCAGTGGTTCGTCCGCCGTGAGCGCGTCACGCACGCTGCCGACGATGCGGTGCGAGCGCGCCGGGTTGATCCTCAGGTCGTGCAACGCGCCCCAGCCGGCCCGCTCCATCCGACGAGCGTCGCCTTCGGCGCGAGCGGTGAGCTCAGCGACCCACGTCGCATCACCGAGACCGGAAGCCGAATTGGTGAACACGTGACCGAGCGCGCGTCCCGGGTGGTCGAGGCAGTAGCGCAGCGTCAGCGCCGCGCCGAGCGACTGGCCGGTCAACCACCAGCGATCGACGCCGAGCTTGGTGCGGATGCGCTCGAACTCCTCGACGTAGGCCTCCGGCTGGTATCGAGCGACTTCGCCGGGTGAGGGTGAACGACCGTGGCCATAGAGCTCGACGACGATCGGCGAGCACACCTCGCGCAACGCGTCGATGTTCGCCGACCAGAGCCCCCGACCGCCCATGATCCCGTGGACGAGCAGCATCGGCTCGCCGACGCCTTCATGCACGTCGTAGTGGAGGCGGTCGGGCACGACGAACATGCTCGACGAGCGATGCTTCTCCGCACAACTCGTGGCCAGGGTTTCGCACCGCGTGCGTGGCTAAGGTCGCCCACGTGAGCAACGCCACGTCGTCAACGCAGGAACCGACCCGTGAGTCCGTGTGCGCGGAGTTGGCCGAGTGGGTTTCGGCGAACTGGAATCCGGACCGGTCGCTGGTTGAGTGGCGCACCCTGCTGGCGGCCTCGGGATGGGCGGTACCGTCGTGGCCGCAACGCTGGCACGGGCGCGGCTGGCCGGCATGGACGGACGACGTCGTGGCCGCCGAGCTCGTGCGTCTCGGTACGGTCGGGACACCGGTCGGCGGCGGCATGTCGCTCGCTGCACCGACGATCCTGACCCACGGACCGGATGCCGTCCGTGAGCGGTTCCTCCTTTCGACGCTGACCGGCCAGGAGACGTGGTGCCAGCTGTTCAGCGAGCCCGGCGCCGGTTCGGATCTCGCCGGGCTGTCGACGACGGCGGTGCTGGACGGCGACGAGTGGATCGTGAACGGGCAGAAGGTCTGGAACACCAGTGCGCATCACGCCGACCTTGGGATGCTCGTGGCCCGCACCGATTGGGACGTGCCGAAGCACCGCGGCCTCACCTATTTCGTGATCCCCATGAAGCAGCCTGGCGTGGCGGTGCGGCCGCTGCGACAGATGAACAACCATGCGTCGTTCAACGAGGTCTTCTTCACGGATGCGCGCATCCCGAAGGAGTGGGTGGTCGGGCGGGTCGGCGACGGTTGGGCGGCCGCGCTCACGACGCTTGCCTACGAGCGGCGCTTCGGGGCCATGAGCCGTCCGAAGTACGAGGCCCGGCCCGGTCGCGTCGTCGAGGAAGCACGGCGTGAGGCTGACGACCACTTCGAGACCTACAAGTGGTACCCGCAGCGTGCCGGCCGACCTGATCTCCTCGTGGAGCGGGCGAAGGCGGCAGGCGTGTCGCACGACCCGGTCGTACGACAGGCGATCGCCCGAGTGCTGTCGATGCTGTCGGCCAGCCGCTGGACGGCCGAACGGGCGCGCGCGGCCCGTGTGCTCGGCCGCAACCCCGGCGCCGAAGGTTCGGTCGGCAAGCTGGCCACGAGCAACATCGCCCGCGAGTCGGCGCGGGCACACGCGCTGATCGCCGGTGCCGACGCGATGCTGAGCGGACCCGCGTCCTTGCTCGACGGGATCATCGGCGAGATCCTCGTCTCGGTGCCGGGCCAGTCGATCGCCGGCGGCACCGACGAGATCCAGAAGAACATCCTCGGCGAGAAGGTGCTCGGCCTACCCCGTGAGCCCAGCGCTGATCATGACCTGCCGTTCAATCAGACCCGCCGCAACGTCTGACGCACTCGCGTTCATCCGGCTCCGCACGTTGGGTAACGTCGCGCTGTGGAGACGCTGACCGAAGCCCTCGAACGCCTCGGCCGGGCCGGCTACAGCGTCAGCTTCTTTGCTCGCGGCGGTCTGATCTGCTGTCCGGAGTGCGATCAGACGATCGATCCGGCAGAACTCGTGGTCGATGAAGTCGTGCGGTTCGAAGGCGAGTCGGATCCGTCCGAAGAGGTCATCGTCTATGCGCTGTCGTCAGGCCCGTGCGGCCGGTGGGGGACGTTCACCACGGCCTACGGTCCGGGGATCAGCGAGGACGACCTCGCAGTGGCGCAGGTCCTCCGAGACCGCCCCCATCGCCACCCGCGGTCGGCGTAGATCCCTAGCCCGATCATGGGCTCAAGGCGACTGAAGGAACTGCCGACAAACCCCTCCGTGGGAGATCTTCCAAATCCGGACGACTCTGTTCCGGCATGGGACGACCATCGCTTCAAGGCGATCGACGATTCGCTCAGAACGCTGCTGTTCCAGCTGGGCAAGGCCGTCGTCGGCATGTTCGTCGCGTTCTCGGCCTCGCACATCGTCAGCCGCAGCCTTCTCCATCTGGGCGACAACGCGGCCGGCTTCGTCGTCAACGGGCTCGTGTTCTGCCTGTTCGGCTGCATCGGGATCTTCGTGACCTCTGCGTTGCCGATCCGAAAGGCGATCTCCGAGCAGCGGCTGGTCATCGCGCACCACGAGCGCAGCCTGCGGACCCGGGCCACCAGGCGCGAGCTCGCTGCCGAGATCCAGGACGCGCTGGAGATGGCGGACACCGAGGAGACCGCGCACGGCACGATCGGACGGGCGATCGCGGCGTTGTGGACGGGGGAGGGCGAGCTCCTTCTGGCTGATTCGAGCCGCGCCCACCTGCGCGAGGTTGCGATTGCGCCGGCCGGTTCGCCCGGCTGCACGGTCTCGACACCCTGGAGCTGCCCGGCCGTGCGCCGCGGTCAGTCGCTCTACTTCGCCGATGACACGACGATCGCTGCATGCCCGCATCTGCGCGATCGCGGTGGTGACACCGGCTGTTCGGCACTCTGCGTTCCGGTGGTCGTGTTGGGAACGCCAGCAGGGGTTCTGCACGTCACGGGGGAGCGCGGCGCACCGCGTCCGGACGACGCCGTGCTGGCCATGGAGGCGCTGGCGGCGCAGGCCGGATCACGCATCGGTGTGCTGCGTGCGATGTCCAGCAGCCAGAGGCAGGCGAGCACCGACCCACTCACCGGTCGTCTCAACCGCCGCAGCCTCGAAGACGAACTTCGCCGGCTCCGCGCTGACGAGACGCCGTTCGTGCTTGCCATGGCTGACCTTGACCACTTCAAGAATGTCAACGACACCTATGGTCACGAGACCGGCGATCGCGCGCTTCGGCTGTTCTCACAGCTCGCGGTATCGAGCCTTCGAGAACATGACCTCGTATCGCGCTATGGCGGCGAGGAGTTCATCTTCGTGCTCCCGAATGTGGACGTCGAACGTGCTGCACCGGTGCTGCATCGTCTCCGGGAACGGTTGGCCCAAGCCGTCGAATCCGGCCGGATTCCTGCGTTCACGGCCAGCTATGGCGTCGTCGAATCGGACCAGTCGGACGATATCGGCGAACTCATCCGGCTGGCTGACCGCGCGATGTACCAGGCGAAGCAAGAAGGTCGCGACCGCATCGTGATCTCGGCCGAAGCCTCGACATCGCATGTCTTTGCGGTCGCCGGGCCTCCGGCACGTGTCGTGTCGGTGTCCGACGCAGACGCCTGACCACGCAACCTCGACTACGGCGCCGAGTCCAGGGCCGAGTCTTCCAGCTCCGCGAGTTGTGCCTCGATGGGGATGTTGTCCGCGCTGACGCCGTTCGACGCGTTGCGTGCCGCGTTGCGGTAGGCAGCGTCCTCGATCTCCTCGGCTCGGGCGTTGCGATCGAGCTCGTCGACGACGGGATCAGACTCCTCACGCAACACCCGCTCCTGGATGGTTTCGACCCGGGCGTCGCCGGCCTCGGTCATGGCCGGGTCGAGCACACCCTCGTAATGGTCGGGCGGATAGTCGGATGCAACGTCGGTGTCGTCGTCACCTTCGCTCACCAACAGATCCTCGTCGAACGACTCGGCATTGTCCTGTTCGTCATCGATGCTCATGTCGTGTCCGTTCTCGTCGTGTCCGTTCTCGGAGTTCGATTCCCGGGAGTGTCCTGTCGTCTGAGGACGTCAGTCGACCCGGGTCTCGTGGACCACCGTTCGTCCGCCGTCCTGGACGACAGTCTGGCGACGGACGCCACCCCAGCTCGACCAGAACGCGAAGCTCAGCGCCGCGCCGACGATGCCGACGACGAACAGGATCATGCCGACGGTCTGCAGGTTCACGCCATCAGTAGAAGCGGTCACTGCCCATCTGAGGATGGCGCCGGCGGCGATGAGAAGAATGCTCACGGTGATACCCATGGTGGTCTGCCTTTCGAAGTGGATGGTGTCCTGCCCCCGTCTCCTACCCGCTGGCCATTGTGCAAAACACTGATCTGCGGCAAGCGGTAAGAAACACGACATTCGTAGCCAGTCATTGCAACGATTGGGGTTACGACGTTCGCAGTGCTACTCGCACAGTCGTCCGCGAACCGGACTGCTCGACGACAAGTGAGCCCAAGGCCCTGCTGATGGCGATGCCCCGACCCCCGGGACGGTCGTACGAGGGGGTCGGAATGACCGTTGGGTCGAAGCCGGGCCCGATGTTCGATGTCTCCACGATGACTGCATCGGTGCTCGCCCGCACGGAGATGTCGATCCGGCTCCCGGCCGAGGCGCGCACGGCGTTGCTGAACAGTTCGCTGGCCACGAGCAGCGCGTCGTCGAGGATCCACTCGGGGACATGCTCGTCTGTTGACCACCTGCGGATCGCTGAACGGACCAGGTGGGCCTGGTTGTTCTCGGGGGGAACTGTCAAAAGGAGGTCGGTCATGGTGCCCCGTTTGCCTGACGGTCGTCACCACGGAAGGTATCGACCGGTACTGGCATACCCATTCGGGCGAAGGCGAAACAGCTTGAAGTTTCATATGGTGGCATGTGAGGCCACCGACCCTGCTGTCGACGTGGCAGCGTGGGGACATGAGTGACGCGCAGGACAAGTCCGCACCCCACCGCCCGAGACACTCGCACGGCCCTTGGATCGACATCCACGCGCATCCGGGCGCGTGCTTCGCACTCAAAGGGACCCTGGCTGACACTGATGGCCACCTGGTCGGTGGCGAGCGCTCCGTGGGTGCGATCGCGGACATCCGTTCGAGTGAGATCACCGTGTCGAGCTTCGCGACGGTTGCCGATCTTGCCGTGATCGGGTTCGTGCCGGGCGGCGGACTCGGCTCGGTGCGAGAGTTTGAACCGGGCGAGGCTCTGGCCGACCACGACCGGCAGCTCCGAGCGATCGGCGCACTGGCCGAGCGAGGTCTCATCGAGCTCGTTGCGAACGCGTCCGATGTCGAGCGCCTGCACGACGGCGGCGACGTCGGGATGCTGCTGACCTGTGAGGGTGGCGACTTCGTCGAGGACGACCTTGCCCGCCTCGGTCGCGCCCGTGCGGCCGGCGCCCGTTCGGTGACGCTCGTGCACTACCGCCAAGGCGATGTGGGCGACGCGCAGACTTCCGATCCCCGGCACGGCGGTCTGAGCGACCTCGGACGCGCCATCGTGGTCGAGATGAACCGGCTCGGGATGATCGTCGACCTTGCGCACGCCAGCATGGCGGCGACGGCCGACGCGCTCGAGGTCTCCACGCACCCGATCGTGATCTCGCATAGCCATCTTGCGTCGCCGGGCCACGACCATCCCCGGCTGCTCACCGAGGAGCATGCCCGGATGGTCGCCGACGGTGGCGGTCTCGTCGGCGCTTGGCCATCAGGTGTGGTGTGCCAGACACTGGACGACTACGCCCACGAGATCTGCCGCCTGGTGGACCTCCTCGGCGTCGACCATGTCGCCATCGGCTCGGACATGGATGCGAACTACAAGCCCGTGCTCCATGCGTACCCGCAGTTCCTCGAACTGGCGGGGCTGCTCGGGCATCGCGGGCTCGACGCCGCCGAAGTGGACGCCATCCTGGGCGGGAACTACCTGCGCGTGATGCGCTCGGTCATGGGCTGATCCGACTCGCATGCAAGGTTGACGTCTCGGCGCGGACTGGTCGTGGCCGACAGGATCAACCTTGAGGCGCTTTGGAACACCGGACCGCAGCGAATCGACCCCGATCCGGCTTTGCGGCGTTCTTGATCGCACCGGTTGTTTGTGGCGGCGGTTCTGACCACCTCCTCGACGGCGAATCGGTTGGGGCCACCTCGCCAAACTGGGGTCCCACCCAGCGCCACTCACCCGACCACCGATGCAAGACTCCATCCCATGACCGCCACACTGATGACCGGAGCGCCCGTGGCCGAGGCGGTGTTCGCCGACCTCGCCGGTCGCATCCGGGCACTCGCCGACGCCGGACACGCGCCGGGTCTCGGCACGATCCTGGTCGGCGACGACGGTGCCAGCGCGGGTTACATCCGCATGAAGCAGGAGAAGGCGGCCTCGATCGGGTGCGTGTCTCGGCACGTCCACCTGCCGGCCAACGCGACGCAGGCCGACCTGCTCGCGGCGATTGACGACTTCAATGCCGACCCGACCATCGACGCGATGCTCGTGCAGCATCCGACTCCCCCGCAGATCGACTTCGACGCGGCCCTTCTGGCCATCCATCCGGACAAGGACGTCGATGGCCTACATCCGCTGAACATGGGCAGGCTCGCGCTCGGCATGCCGGGGCCGGTGCCCTGCACGCCTGCCGGCATCGAGGCTCTTCTTGCGCATTACAGCGTGCCGGTGTCCGGCCGCGAGGTGGTCATCCTCGGCCGCGGAACGACGCTCGGCCGACCGCTGGCCCTGCTGCTGTCACAGAAGCGCCCGACCGCAAACGCGGCCGTCACCGTCGTGCACACCGGCGTGCCGAACTGGGCCGACTACACCCGCCGTGCTTCCATCGTGATCGCCGCGGTCGGTGTTCCCGGCATCCTGCAACCCGAGCACATCGCGCCCGGTGCCGTGGTCGTCGGCGGCGGCGTCCGCTACGAGGGTCGGCGGCTGCTGCCCGACGTCGACGAGCGCTGCGAAGAGGTCGCCGGGTTCATCACGCCGCGCATCGGTGGGGTGGGCCCGACGACGATCGCCATGCTGTTCCGCAACACCGTCGAGGCGGCCGAGCGTGTCGTCAGCGCGGCATGTTGAAGCCGCCGGACACACTGACCACCTGACCCGTCAGCATGCGGGCCTGAGCGGAGGCAAGGTAGGCAACGGCTGAGGCGATGTCGCTCGCAGCCGGACGCGGCTCCGTCGAACTTTGTTGTCCAAAGCCGTTGTGAGCGGCTTTCGACGCCAAAGTTGGCGACTGGGGTTCCGGTGGTTTCGTCACCAAAGCCCGCTGTAGGTGCCGCCGTCGATCGCAAGGGCTGTTCCCGTGATGTAGCGGGCCTGGTCGCTGCAGAGGAACGCGACGGCGGCGGCGAAGTCCTCGGGCCGCCCGAGGGCGCGCACGGGTATGGCGCTCAGGTCGGGTGTGTCGCCATAGAGGTGCTTGATCCGGTCGGTGGCATGGCTCCCTGGCAGGGCCGAGTTCACGGTGACGCCGTCGGGAGCGACAGCGATGGCGGTCGTCTTGAGGAACGCCTGCAGCCCGGCTCGGGCCGTGTTCGAGAGGATCAGGTACTGGGCCGGCTGCTTGACCACAACGGACGTGATGGCGACGACGCGCCCCCATCCCTGTGCCTGCATCTCGGGAATGGCCGCCTTGCACATGGCGATGGTGGCCAGCGCGTTGCTCTCGAACGCCTTCGTGTAGGCCTCGAGCTCAGTGGTCGCGAACGTCCCCGTGGGAGGCCCTCCGCCGTTGGCCACGAGGATGTCGATCGTTCCGCCGAGAGCGGCGCGCGCTTGCTCGATGAACGCGGCGGCGCCGGCGGCGGTCGAGACGTCGGCCACGAACGGGATCGCGTTCGGACCGATCGACTTGGCCGCGGCGTTGATGCGCGCCTCGTCCCGGCCGCAGATGGCCACCGTGACGCCCTCATCGGCCAACACCTTCGCCGTGGCGAAGCCGAGGCCGGCTGATGCTGCGGCCACCGCGGCGCGCTTGCCCTGCAGTCCGAGGTCCATGTGTGCGTGCTCCTGAAGCGATCGAAGGGTTTGAACGGCGTTAGAGGATGACACTGACGCGCCCGTGGGGCCGCAGCTGTGCAAGGGCGAGTGTCGAGCGCCGGAACCGGATCTCGAAGCCGGCATGCCCGCCGCGCACGAGCGTCAAGCGGCACTCACCGGGGTAGATGTCGAGGTTGGCCATCGCCGAGCGGTAGACGACGAAGTTGAACTTCACCGCGATCTCCTCCGCGCCGCCGTCACCTTCGATCGTCTGCGCGCGTACGTTGCTGATGATCCGCTTCGTGATGGAGCGGGGCGACTCGGTCCAAGCCGTGCCGTCCATGATCGCCGACACACGCTGCGAGAGCAGGAACCAGTCGTCGCGCACGAAGAACAGATCGGTCTCGGGGTCGCCGTCCGGACGGTCGGTGGAGGGCACGAGGTAGATGCAGTCCGGGGTGAACAGGGAGAACCACGCGTCGAGCTTCCATGCGTCGAGCAGTTCGGACTCGTAGTAGAGGAATTGGCTGACGTCGTGGACGAGCGCGGCATCGCCCCACTCGACGGGCTCGGCCACACCTTCCGCCGTCTCGGCAATCCCTCGGGCCGCGGCCGGGACGCGCGCCTTCGCCATCACACCGTCTCCGACACCTGACCGGGCAGTCCGACACGCCCGCGCCGGCCGATCGGCACGACCTCGGCCGGGTGCACAGTCCCCGTCATGCGCCGATCCCACTCCCGCCAGAAGGTACGCATCTGGAGCTCGTCGGTGAAGATCTTGCGGTCGCTCGCCATGCCGCGCGAGATGTCGTTCCACGGTGCGACGTCCGCAGCCACGAACCCACGCTGGCAGCGTTCGAGAGCCTCTACGTCGTCGGGCGTGGCGAGGCCGGCGGGGCCCCAGAACGTAAGGAAGTTCTCCTGGCGCATACGTCGCAGGTCGGGGTCGTCGTCCTTCGGCTGCAGGCTCCACGCCGTGACCTCCATGTAGCCCGGCGCGACGGGATAGTACGTGCGCAGAGTGATTCCCATGATGAGGTCGACGATGGCGAGGTTCGGGAAGATCACGACGTTGCGGCCGGAGAACATGCGGTTCGTCCAGTCCGCGCCGTACAGCTCGGCGAATCGGTTCCGCCGTGCCAGCTGCTTCACGAGCGCGTCGCCCGAGAGGTCGCGGCCGAGGCCGGTGTTGCGCCCGCCGGTGGCGTCGGCGCCGCCGATCACTGCGTGGCCGTTGCCGAGGTCGTAGCCGGTGTTGGCGGCCGAGCCGGCTTTGAAGACGAGGCTCAGGTCCTTGCCGGACTCCTTGAGCATGGCGAGGTAGCGGTGGTGTGTGGTGAACGCGTGATAACCGTCGTAGCTGTTCTCGCTGAGCAGCTTCCAGTTCGCCTTCGCGGCATAGAGGTGCGAGCCGCCGATGACGCGCATACCGACTTCGGACTGGTCCGCGAACAGGTCGATGATGTCGGTGGCGCCGGCCAGGTAGGTGACGAGATCGGGGATGTCGCTCGTCCAGCTCAGGAACACGAAGCCGCGGTACGACTCGACCTTGGCCGGCTGCACGAGGCACAGGTTGTGCCGGTCGAAGTTCTCGCCGTACGCCTCCTCGCCCGGCAGCGCCACGAGGTCGCCAGACGTGTTGAACGACCACCCGTGGTAGAAGCACTTGAGGAAGCGGCCATGGCCTTCGCCGCGCGTCTCGATCTGCATGCCGCGGTGCGGGCACGAGTTCACGAAGACCTTCACCTCGCCATCGGTCGTCCGCTGGAAGATGATCGGCCGGCCGCCGACGTTGCGGGTGCGGAAGTCGTGCGGGTTCTCGATCTCCGTCTCGTGGCCGACGAACAGCCAGCTACGGTCGAAGATCTTGCGGCGCTCCTCGTCGAGCACCTGTTGGTCGATCATCGTCGAGCGGTGGACGCGGAAGCGGGGCGTGTCGCGGTCGTCGATGATGAAGCGGCTCTCGGTGGTGCCCTTCACGCCGGTGGCCCGGCCCGGGTCGATGCCCTCCCACGTCTGTGTGCTCGTCATCGTCATGCCCTCCCCGAATCTGCTCCCATGAGGGTACGGCCGATGATGATGCGCTGCACCTGGGCCGAACCCTCGAAGATGTCGAGGATCTTGGCATCGCGGTACCACTTCTCCAAGAGCAGCTCCTTGCTGGTGCCCTCCGGTCCGAGGAGCTGCATGCACCGGCGGATGACGCGCTCGAACGTCGGCGGCCCGTAGGCCTTGGATACCGACGCCTCGGTCTTGTTGTGCATCGCCCTGTCCTGCAGCGACTGTGCGCCCCAGTTGACCCGACGCACACGGTGCAGTGCGGCGTTCATCTGGTCGATCTCGTTCTCGATCTTCGCCCAGCGCGCCGCCGTGAACTGTCCGCGCTGCGGTCGGAGACGGTCGACGGTGACGTCGATCGAGGCCTGCGCGATGCCGAGCCCCATGGCCGAGATGTTCGGCTTGTTCTGGGCCAACGCGCCCAGCGCGCCGCCGCGGCCGCTCTGCGTCTTCGGCTGCGCGCCCTTGCCACCTGAGCCTTCGGACGCGCCACCGTCGTCGCCGGTCCAGCCGAGCATGTTCTCGAGCGGAATGGCGCACTCGTCGAACAGCAGCTCACTCGTCTGCCACGAGCGGATGCCGAGCTTGTCCTCGTTGGCCTTGGCGATGATGAACCCCGGCGTGCCCGACTCGACCACGAAGGCCTTGATGCCGCTCGGGCCGAGGCCCCTGTCGACCGACGCGAACACCACCGTGTAGTCGCCCGTGGCGCCTCCCGAGCAGTACATCTTCGTGCCGTTGAGGACCCACGTGTCGCCGTCGCGCGTCGCCGTGGTCGACACCATCGACGTGTCCGAACCGAAGCTCGGCTCGGTCAACGCGAACGCGGCCTGCCCGCCGTTGCGCACGATCGGGCGGTACCAGCGCTCGATCTGTGCTTCCGTGCCCATGAGCCGCACGGTGAGATGACCGATGCCCGACCCCTGGACGTCGTTGACCCAAAGATCGCCGTAGGTGAGCGACTCGGTGATGACGAGGTCGCGCACCCACTTGCCCTCCGAGAAGTTCGGGAGTGGCTTCACGTGCTTGTCCCGCCGGCCGATGGCGACGGGGCACGTGTCGAGGATCTCCTGCCAGTTCGCCGGGGGCGCATGGTGCTCGTCGGCCCACCGGGCGTGGGGACGGACATGCTCGACCGACCAGTCGCGCAGCGCGCGGCCGTAGTCGCGCAGTTCGGGGCTCAATTCGAACAGGTTCGCCTTCGCTGTGGGAGAGGCGATCGGTGGGTTGTCGAGGAGCGTCATGGGGTCACCGGTTCCGGTCGGAGGCAGATGTTGCGGATGTGGTCACAGCGAGGGCTCGAAGTTCGACAGCAGCGGGTCGATGTCGAGGACCGAGAGCGCGGCCGAGCTGCGATACCAGATCTCGACCGGGTGGTCCGTGATGAAACCGTGGCCGCCGAGCACCTGGATGGCGTCGCGGGTGGCGGTCGTGGCTACGGTGCCGGCATAGTTGACGGCCCTCGTGACGACCCCCTCCGAACCGGCGAGGCCGGCGTCGAGGTGGGCTGCGGCGTCGAGCATCTCGAGGCGGGCGGCGCCGATCCGTAGTGCCGAATCGGCGAGCATGAACGACACGCCCTGGAACGTGGCGATGGGCTTGCCGAACGCGATCCGCTCGGTCGCGTACTTGGACGCGTAGTCGGTGGCCCGCTGTGCAGTGCCGCACTGGGCCGCGGCCACCATGAGGCGCACCCAGCCGACCGCGAGCTCCAAGGTCGCAGGATCGGCGTCGGGGCCGCCGATGAGGTGCGTGGCACCGACGTTCGTGTCGAACTCGACGGTGAACATCGGTATGGCGGCCAACGCGAGGCCTTCGTCGTCGGCGGTGATCGTCGCTGCCGAACCGCTCACGATGGCGGCCCGCAGCTGGCCGTTCGCGGGATCGATACCGACGACCACGAGCGGCTGTGCGACGTCCGCGAACGGCACGGCCAGCTTGCGCCCGACGACGCGCCACGTGCCGTCGGCGTTCCGGCCGATCGTGGTCCCCGACTCGCTCGGCGCACGGCCGAAACCCTCGTACAGGGCAACGGCGCTGTGCCGGTCGGCGTCGCTCGCGAGCGCTGGAAGCCACTCGGCCGCCTGCGCCGCGGTTCCGCACCGGCCGATGAGGATGGCCGCCGCGCCCGACCACATCGCGGCCATCGTGAGCGCCGGATCCCCGTATGCGAGCGCCTCGACCGCGATCATATGTGTGCATATGTCCGGAAGACCTCCGCCGCCATGCGCCTCGTCGACCAGGGTCGTGAGTCCGGTCTCATGGAGCGTCCGGCTGACTGCGTCGGGGACCGAGCGATGGCGTTCCGCGTCCTTTGCTGCCGGCGACAGTACGTCGAGGCCGAGGTTGCGGGCGAGATCGGCGACGGCCATGCGGTCGTGGCTCAGATCGAGATCGAACACGAGGTGCTCCCTTTGGAGTTGGGTGGCGGGGTGCGGGTCATCCGACCAGTGACTGCTCGAGCGACGACTGTTCAACGCTGCCGGCAGCAATCAAGGCCGCGATGCGATCGTCGTCAATTCCATATGCGCGCAGTACTTCGACGCTATGGTCGCCCCGAGCCGGCACGGTATGGCCAACGGGTATGGCCACGTTGTCGAAGCGGACCGGGAGGCGGGGCTGGCGGACTTCACCGGCGCGTGCATCCGTCCACACATCGAACACGTCGGCCCCGCGAACATGCTCGTCGGCCAGCACGTCACACGCCTCGGCCACGGGCGAGCAGGGCACGTCCTCGGCCCGCAACCGCAGGATCGCCTCCTCGGTCGTCATCACCGCGAACCCCTCGCGCACCGCAGTCGCCCAGACCGACAGGTTCACTGGACGGCTCCACGACCCCGCAGTGGCGAAGCGGGGGTCCTCGTTGAGGTCGGCTCGTCCGACGGCGCGCGCCACGCCGGCCCGTTCGCGATCGCTAAGTGCGAGATGGGTGAGGAACCCGTCGCTGCTCTGCGTCAGCGTCTGTGAGAGCGGGAAGAGGGTGCCCGGCCGGACGTCGTCGCCGAGATAGGTCTGGTCGGTCATCCCATCGGACCAGGCGTAGTAGAGCGCGGCGTCGAACATCGGGACGGAGACGTAGGCGCCGTCGCCGGTGCGTTCGCGGGCGTACAGCGCAGCAAGCACGGCCTGGGTGGCGAAGAACCCGGCCGCCTTGTCGGCGACGTAGGAGCGCACGAGGTCGGGTTTGCCGCGTTCTCCGCGCCTCTGGCGGGCCACGATGCCCGTGCGGCCCTGGATGATCGTGTCGTAGGCGGGCTCGTCGCGGGCCGGGCTGTCCGGGCCGAAGCCGCTGATCGAGACGTAGACGAGCCGC
This sequence comes from Acidimicrobiia bacterium, assembly GCA_043739745.1. Classification (GTDB taxonomy): domain Bacteria; phylum Actinomycetota; class Acidimicrobiia; order Acidimicrobiales; family JANYDT01; genus JAYUDQ01. The sequence continues at coordinate 18,205 of JAYUDQ010000699.1, forward strand.
GGGTTGCGGGCTCGAAGGACCTCGTGGCCGAGGCCCATGGCGTCGCAGACACCGGGCCGGAAGTTCTCGAGGAACACGTCGGCTGAGGCCGCCATGTCGGCAAGCGCGGCCGTGGCCCCCGGCGACCGGAAGTCGAGGCTGAGCGAGCGCTTGCCCCGGTTGAGCGAGAGGAAGATCGCGTTCGATCCACCGCGGCTATGGCCGCCGATGTGTCGGAGGATGTCGCCGCCACCGCTCGACTCGACCTTGGTGACCTCGGCCCCGAGATCCGAGAGCATGACCGACGCGAACGGACCGGACATGACCCGGGTCAGGTCCAAGAGCCGGATGCCTTCCAGCGGTCGTTGCGGTTCCCCCACGGCGTGAGCGTGCGGGCACAGGTGATCGTCGACAACCAGGTGTTCCGGTGAGCGGACATCGGAGTTGTGAAGCAGGTCATATCTCTGGTGTTCTATGGACATGGCTGTGGGGGACATCGAGAAGCCGCTGACGGTTGACGTCCACACCCATTTCTTCCCGGCCGGGCTCGGTGACCTTGCCGCGACCACCGGTGATTCCCGGTGGCCGTCGCTGCATGTTGCCGACGACGGACAGGCCCGCATCATGCGCGGCGCGGAAGTGTTCCGCCCGGTGGCGCAGACGTGTTGGGACCCGGTTCGACGAGTCGACGCAATGGACGACGCAGGCATCGACGTGCACGTGCTCTCGCCGGTTCCGGTGATGCTCACGACGTGGGCGGAGACGTCGCTCGCGGTCGACTTCGCCCAGCGCCAGAACGAGGCCCTTGCCGCGGCCGCGGCCACGAACCAGTCGCGGTACCGGTGGCTCGGCGCAGTGCCGCTGCAGGACACCGATGCGGCGATTGCGGAGCTGGAGCGGGGCACGACCGAGCTGGGCATGAGCGGCGTGCAGATCGGGACCGAGGTGGACGGGCGCGAACTCGATGACGCGTCCCTTCGCGCCTTCTTCGTCGCAGCCGACGCGTTGGGTGTCGCGGTGTTCATCCATCCGACCGACGGCGTCGGCGCGATCCGGCGCAAGGGCCCTCCACACGAGTTCGGGCTCGGGATGCTGACAGATACGGCAATGGCGGCGGGCGCGCTGCTGTTCGGCGGTGTGCTCGACCAATGCCCGCAGCTGCGGGTCGGGTTGGCGCACGGCTGCGGTTCGTTCCCGTGGGCGTTTCCGCGCCTTGCCCGTGGAGCCACGATGGCGCCTGGCGGCGCGGGATTCGAGGCTCGGATGGCCCATAGCGAGGAGTTGTTGAAACGGCTGTGGGCCGACACGCTCGTGTTCGATCCGCAACATCTCGCACTGCTCATGAGCCGCTTCGGCCCCGAGCATCTCTTCCTCGGTAGTGACTTCCCGTTCTACCCGCCGGCGTGGGGTGGGCCGACGGAGGTCATCGACGACGCGGTCGGTCACGGCTGGTGCGATGCAGCGCAGGCGAACGACATGAAGGGTGTCAACGGGTTGCGGTTCCTCGGCATCGACCCGGTGACCCTGGACCGAGGGTCGTCGGCGACGGTCCTGACGCGATGATGGTCGTTGCCGAGCAGCCCGTCGTGGCCACCGAGCCGGATGCTGACCCCGCTTCGCTCGTCACCCGCGCCTTCGTCC
>JAYUDQ010000700.1:0-3363 GCA_043739745.1 Acidimicrobiia bacterium
CAGGTCCGTCCGGTTCGTGGGGTCCGGCCCGGTAGCGTCGTCGGCCGTGCCTGCGACGTCCGCTCCTGTGCTGATCATCCATCCCGAGGTTGCCGAGGCTCTGGCCGACGGGCGCGCCGTGGTCGCCCTCGAGTCGACGATCTCCAGCACGCTCGGCCTGCCCGTTCCGCACAACGCAGACGTTCTGAAGCGGTGCTCGGACGCGATCCGCGCCGGTGGTGCAGTGCCTGCGCTGACCGCCGTCATCGACGGGATCGCCCGCGTCGGTGTCGATGGCGACGACGTTGCACGCGTCCTCACCGGAACGCGCAAGTGCGCCGAACGCGACCTGCCGGTGGCCATAGCGCAGGGTTGGGACGTCGGTGTCACGACCGTATCGGCCTCCGTCGCGCTCGCCGCCATGGCCGGCGTGGCCGTATTTGCCACGGGCGGCATCGGCGGCGTGCATCGCGACGACCACCTGACCGGCGACGTGAGCGCCGACCTCGGTGCGCTGGCCCGCCATCACGTCGTCACCGTCACTGCGGGCGCGAAAGCCTTCCTGGATCTGGCCAAGACGCTGGAGATGTTCGACACGCTGAGCGTGCCCGTCCTCGGCTATCGCACGGGCGAGTTCCCGGCGTTCTACAGCCGCACGAGCGGACTGCCGGTCCCCCACCGGGTCGACGACCCCGAGGCAGTTGCCGCCATCTATCGGGCCCGCCTCGCCCTCGGTCTGCCCGGCGGGGTCGTGGTGGCCAACCCGATCCCGGCGGCCGACGAGATCACCGCCGCGGAGATCGACCCGGTGATCGAGGCTGCGCTGCGCGATGCCGCCGGGGCGGGAATCCGGGGCGGCGGGCTGACGCCCTTCGTGCTCGGGCGCATCGCCGAGGCGACGGCGGGCCGCAGCGTGCCGGCCAACCTCGCGCTTGCCGAGAACAATGCACGCGTTGCGGCGCTGATCGCCGTTGCGATCAGCGGCGCAGCCCGGCAATGATCCGCCGCGCTCACGTTCCCGCGCGCCCATCGAGCCCGACGAGTCACGCCGACTCGACGAGCTCCTCCGGCAGATCCCGTGCGTGCACGATCGTGACCCGCTGGGTGGCGCGCGTCAGCGCGACGTACAGCACTCGGTAGCCGGCCTCGTCGTGATCGTCGGCGATGGCCATCGGTTCGACGACGACGATGGCGTCGAACTCGAGACCCTTCGCCAGCTCGGCGGCAACCACGGTGATGCCGTCCTCGATCGACACCGCCTTGCGCGCATCTCGGTGCTCGATTCCTGCATCGGTAAGCGCACCTATGACATCGTCGAGTCGTGATGGCGGTGCCAGCACGCCGACGACACCCCAATCCTTCGCAAGCGCCTGCGCCTGAGTCGCCACCATGGCCGCGAGGAGGCCCGGTCTGTCGACGCGCACGAGCGACGGCGCGTCACCCCCGTCACGAACAGATCGCGACGGACGCAAGCCAGGTGCGGCGACAGGCAGCAGCCGGTTGGCGAACTCGATGAGCACGGCCGGGACGCGGTAGCCGAGCTCGAGCTCGTCGATGCGCCCCGGCACCACATCGCGCTCACGTCCCCGGCCGTCGACGCGACCGTGGCCGAGCTCGGCGAGGGCAAGCTCCCAGGAGGTCGAGCCGCCCACACCGGTCGACTGGGCAAGGTCGCCGAGGATCGTCATGGATCGCTCCGGGCTACGCCGTGCGACCATTCGGAGCTCCATCGCAGAAAGGTCCTGCGCCTCGTCGACCACCACATGGCCGAACTGCGGGGTGTCGCCGGTGATGAGATGGTTGGCCTCGTCGAGCAGGGCAATGTCGGCACGCGTCCAGTGCTCGTCCGCGAGCTTCTTCGCGCCGACCCTGCGCAGAAGCCCTCGTTCGGCCGAGTCGAGCAGGCCGTCGAACGCCGCAACGGCACGTCCGGTACCGAACAGCGAACGTACCGTTCCCGCCGCGCTCATCGCGGGCCATACCCGGTCGACATAGGCGCGGAACGCCGGCTGTTTGCGGAGGTCGCCGGTGAACGCGTGCTGCGACTCCGGGCTGACCCCTAGCCGTCGCGAGCGCTGCCGCCAGGCCTCAGCCACGAGCTGGTCACGGAACACCTCCCGAGCCGCGTTCGTCGGCAGCGTGCGCGCCGTGACCTCGTCGAGGATCGCACCGACTGATAGCGCGTCGACCTGGGCCCCGCCGAAGGCCGTCATCACGTCGAGCGGCGAGACGTCTTGGGCCGACGCGATGCGGCCGAGCACTGCTCGGCGCACGACGATCGCCATCCGGCCATCGCCCTTGACGCGGGCAACCTCACGGTCCTCGGTCGCACGGATGGGAAACGCTCGGGCCGTCATGGAGTCGACGGTGGTCTGCACGACCGACGTCTCGCCGAGCGAGGGGAGCACCTGCGCGATGTAGGTGAGGAAGAGCCGGTTCGGGCCGACGACGAGGAGCTTGCGGCGCGCGAACTCGGCTCGGTGCGCGTACAGCAGGAAGGCGGCGCGATGCAGGCCGACGGCCGTCTTGCCCGTACCCGGCCCGCCCTGCACCACGATCAGCTCATTCATAGGCGCGCGTATGATTACGTCCTGCTCGGCCTGGATCGTGGCCACGATGTCGCGCATGGCACCGGTGCGCCCGCGCTCCAGTTCGGCAAGCAGCGGATCGGGGACACCACCGGAGCCACCTCGCTCGGCACCTTCCGGATCGGTGAAGTCCTCGTCGAACGTACCGACAAGCTGCCGGCCGTCCAGGGCGAAGCGGCTGCGGGCGTCGAGGCCCTGCGGGTCGGCCCACGTCGCCCGGTAGAACGGGGCGGATACAGGTGCACGCCAGTCGACGACGACGGGGTCGCCGTTCGCGTCCTCCACATGGCGGCGGCCGATGAAGTAGCGGGCCGCATCGGAACCGGGCTTCGACGCGCCTTCCTCGTCGATGCGGCCGAAGGTGAGCGGTGCCTTGGAATCGGCGAGGGCTTCGAGGCGGTGGAACAGTGCGTTCTGGATCGCTGCGGCGTCGAGCGCATCGGTGAGCTTGGCGTCGTGCTGTGCGAGCGACAACAGGTGGCTCGTGCGCTCGCGCATCGCTTCCAGACATGCGTAGGCACGATCGATGACTGCCTGGACCGTGAGGCGGGGATCTTCCTCGGCCGCGGACATAGGGCGTCGGACCTTAGTCGGCCGCCTTCTTCGGACAAGGCCGCATTTTTTGGCTCGGCTTTCGCAGGCTTCCTCGGGCCCTAAGGTGCCCGGCCGATGGCCGTCGCACCCAACCTCAGCAGGCCCAGCGCGGTCGACCCGCCGATCCGTCGTCGGATCATCCGCGACGCCATCGGTATCGGACTGGCGACCGGTGCCTACGCCGTTGCATTCGGAGCGTCCG
>JAYUDQ010000701.1:0-3361 GCA_043739745.1 Acidimicrobiia bacterium
CCAAGCTCCGAGCGTTGTACCAACGATCAAAGGGCCGCGACCTCTTCGACCTCTGGCTCGCTCTGACCCGCCTCGCCATTCCACCCGACGAGATCCTTACCAGCTTCGCACCCTACCGACCAGAGAAGTACACCGGCGTGCTTGCGATCGCCAACCTCAAGCTCAAGTTGCAAGACAACCTCTTTCGCCACGACCTCGATGCGCTCGTCGCCCGCTGGCCCGACGACTACGACATCGACGAAGCCGCAGCACTCATCACACGAGAGTTGTTGAGTCGTGTGGATTGACGCGGGCCGCTCCGGGCACGGCGACCTTGCATCCGTGGCGCTGCGAAAGCTCGCCGTGCTTGTTTCCAAGGAGCCCAGGCCAAGCTCACGAGCGACCTTGACGGGCTCGTCTCAAAGACGAGGTTACCGGAACGTGATGACCCGACGTCAAGCGGATAGAGGACGGCTACCGACGTCGGCCTGTGTCGAGGGTTGCCAGTTTGCTAGGTTTCGGGTAGTGTTTCCTGTCATGAGTGCAGGTCTTTCGGCATCGTTCGCCACGGGCGTCCGGGAGCAGGTTGCTACTGCCGCGCCCGGAACGTTCTTCAGTCGCGGCGACTTCGACGGCACCGAGCCGGCCGTCGACACCGCACTCAGCCGCCTCGCCGCAGGGCAGGAGCTTCTCCGCGTTCGCAAGGGCCTGTACTGGAAGGGCCGACCGACACGTTTCGGCATGACGCGACCCTCCGCCTACCAAGTGGCCCTACGCATCGGTGGAGTGGGTTCGGGTCCGGCGAGCGTCGCCGCCGCACATGCGCTCGGCCTCACTACCCAGGTGCCAGCAGTGGTCGAGGTTGCTGTTCCGGGCAAGACGCCCGACCCATATCCGGGGATCCGGTTCCGATCACGTCCGTATGAGCGACGCGAGCGAGAGCTTCGCCCACTGGAAGTCGCCGTACTCGAAGTGCTGCGGGAACCGCTCGTCGTAGAAGTGAGCCCAAAGCACGTTGAGGCCCGCATCAGAGAACTCATTGCTACCGGCGTCGTCCGCAGCGCGCTGCTCGTCGAAGAAGCGAACGACGAAGCCCGCCCGATCGTACGCGCCCGCATGGCCGAGATCGCCGCGGTCGCGTGAGCCATCGCCTTGTCGATGATCGCGACGCGGTCGCAGTGCTCGCAGAGCAGGTCGCTGACAAAACAGGTATTCCGGCGTCACATATCGAGAAGGACTTCTGGGTCACCGAAGTTCTCCGAGGTACCGCGCCGTGGCGACGGCGAGCAATCTGGAGATCGTGTTCAAAGGCGGGACGAGTCTGTCGAAAGCATTCGGTCTCATTGAACGGTTCTCCGAAGACGTCGACCTTCTCCTCATCATTCCCGGCTCGCTCGGAACCGGTGCTGCCGACAGCAAACTCAAAGCACTGATCGGCGGAGCAGCAACCGCCACCGGACTCACCGCCGAGACCGTCGCGAACGCAACCTCCAAAGGGGTCAAGCGCGGCGCTCGCTTCCACTATCGAGAAAGCGACCCCGGGTCCGGACTCTCCGCCGGAGTCTTTCTGGAGATCGGATCACGAGGTGGCGCTATGCCCGCCACCCTGATGTCCGTCACGTCGATTCTCTCCCAGCACGCAGCCACGGAACTCGAAGACTCCGCTGAATCTGAGCCCGTGCACGTACACGTCCTCGATCCGTGCCGGACCCTTGTCGAGAAACTGGTCCTGCTGCACACCGCGCACACGAGCACCGATCCACACGACGCAATCCGCGCAGCACGGCACTACTAGCCGGTGGATTTGCGAACAGTCCCGCGTTCACCAACGGCCAGCATCTCGGGGCGGCGCGAGAGCGATACGAACAGTCCGTGCTCGCCCAGCTCCTCTGGCCACACGCGGCAAAGCCGTCCTTCGACTCCTGTCTCAACGCCGTGAAAAGTGCGAGCGGTGCGCTATGACGACCCCTCCTGTGGCCACGGAACGTGGCAGCGCAAAAGGCCGATGGTACGCGCGCTTACGTGACGCGGAAATGACGCGGTGACGCGGACTTGACGCGGTTTGAAGGCTCCGAAGGGCAGCGAAGGGTTGCCAAGGGTAAGGCCAAAAACATGCTCTGAGCGGCCCAAATGTGTTCCGAACAGCCAGAATGAAATTCACCGAATCTGGATCGCAGCGGGTTCGACTCCCCCCACCTCCACGTTGTTTTTGAAGCATTTTCGCAGGTCATAGCGTTTTCAGGAAACAAATTCCGGTGTGGCAAGCATCGAAAGCCCACGAAAATTGGGAAGAAGGGGGCGAAAAGGGCGTGGGACTGCACGGAGCCTGAGCGAACCGTCGGCCAGAACCCGCGCCCAGTCCCGCTGACCAGCACCGAAGGTGGTCGCACTGTCGGATTGGCCGGGGACGGGATCGTCATTCCCCCCTCCCCGGGTCGGTCAGCGAAGCACGATTGCGAATTGGCGGCAGGCCGCAGGCCGTCAACGATCGCAACTTCTCACGGCAACTCGCTGTCGCAGCGGAGACCCAAGTGACCCTCGTTGCGGTCTCGGGTCAGGGATGCTTGAAGACCGCGTGCATACCAACTCTGCGCCAGATGACGTGGGGTTGACCCTGGACGACCTCGGGTGCGTACTCGAACGTGGCCCGCCCATCTGGGGCCCAGGTCATCTCGAAGATGCCCGACGCACCCTGGATGCCTTTCACGCGCAGGCCGTTGCGAAACCCGCGGCCGCCCTGTAGGTCGTCGACGAACTGCTGCACGGCGACGAGGAAAGCCGCCTGCTGGCTCGGAGTGAGTCGTTCGAAGTCCGCCCGAAACCGGGCGAGCCAGCCGTAAGTGGGCACGCCATTCAGCGCTTGCGGCGCGGCCTCACCGGCTTCGCAGTCGACCGCAGTCCAGCGATCAACGCTTCGCCCGAGTCGAAGTTCTCCAGTCGTCCGGCGGCCTGGTCAGCATCGGCCTCGCGTTCGCCGTCCTGCCATCTCGGGTTCCAGAACCACGCCTGTGTCGCGTCGATCAGCTTCTGGGGGCGGAGCAAGATGCCGTCGGGCGTGATCTCCGCCTCGAGGAGGTCTCCCTCTTCGAGACGCGCAGCCGATCGGATGTCCTCGGGCAACGTCAGCTGCCCCTTCGCCCGAAGCGTCGTCCGTGCCATCCACCGATCATACCGTCAAACTATCGGAAAGTCAGACTGCCGGATCGGTCGCCGCCGCTGTCATACCCAGGACGCGGACCTCAATCGATCGAGTAGAGGTGCCAAGTCCCGGGGACGCCCTTGAGCTCGCGCTCACCGGCGTCGGTGAAGCCGATGTCAGCACCGACGACGAGATCCTTCACAGTTCGTGAGACGAGCAGTTCGCGAGAACCGGCAAGGCTCG
>JAYUDQ010000702.1:0-3356 GCA_043739745.1 Acidimicrobiia bacterium
TTCTTCGAACGCGTCTTCGCGCTCTCCATCCACCCCATGCAGCAAACGCCTGCAGCAAATTGAGGAACTTCCATGACTGACCTTCTCGTCGTGCTCGTCACACTCGCGTTCTTCGCCGTGTGCGCCGCCTACGTGAACCTCTGCGACCGCGTCATCGGCCCTGAGGAGGTGCTCGCAGGCACTATCGCCGAGGCAACTGCGGCACCCGTTCTGGACCAGGCCGCGTGATGGACAACGTCATCGGCCTCATCCTCGCTGTCGCCCTTGCGGGCTACCTCGTGTACGTCCTGATCTTCCCGGAGCGCTTCTGATGTCCCCGCAGGGCCTTCTGCAATTCGCACTCCTGCTCCTGGCGCTGGCGCTCACCGCGCCCCCGCTGGGGCGATACATCGCCACGGTCCACGACCACGACCGGACCGCGGGCAAGGCGCCGGGCGACAAGATCTTCAAACCCGTCGAGCGGGCCATCTACCGGGTCAGCGGCATCGACGAGACGAAGGAACAGCGCTGGAACGTCTACGCGTTGGCCCTACTGGCCTTCAGCATCGTGTCGTTCCTCGCCGTGTACGTGATACAGCGGGTCCAGAGCAGCCTGCCGCTCAACCCCACCGGCGTGAAGGGCGTGAACCCGTGGGGTGCATTCAGCGTCGCCGTCAGCTTCATGACCAACACGAACTGGCAGTGGTACGGCGGCGAGGGCGCAATCGCCCACCTCACGCAGATGCTCGCCCTCGGGGTGCAGAACTTCGTTTCGTGCGCGGCCGGCCTCGCGATCTGCGTGGCCATCGTTCGCGGCATCGCCCGCCGCGGCGGTCGCACGCTCGGCAACTTCTGGGTCGACATGGTGCGCAGCACCACCCGCATCCTGTTGCCCATCTCATTCGTGTTCGCCATCGCCCTTGTCGGCACCGGTGTCGTCCAGAACCTGCACGGCTACACCAAGGCCACGCCCATCGACGCCACCGTGCAGGTCAGCGGGAAGGTCGTAAGCGAACAGAGCATCCCGGGCGGGCCGGTCGCCAGCCAAGAGGCCATCAAGCAGGTCGGCACCAACGGCGGCGGCTTCTACAACGCCAACTCTGCGCACCCGTTCGAGAACCCGACGCCGATCTCCGACTTCCTCGAGCTGTATGCCATCGTCATCATCCCGCTCGCGCTGACGTTCACCTACGGGCGCATGGTCGGCAGCAAGCGGCAGGGCTCGGTCCTGCTGGCCGTGATGATGGCCATCTGGATCGGTACCACGTTCCTCACCTCGTTCGCCGAGACCGGAGGCAACAAGGAGCTGACGAAGCTCGGGGTCGACCAGTCGGTGAGCGCGACCCAGTCCGGCGGCAATACCGAAGGAAAGGAGATCCGCTTCGGTACGGCCAGCTGCGCCCAGTGGGCCGCGGCCACCACCGGTACGTCGAACGGGTCTGTCAACTGCATGCACGACAGCTTCACGCCGCTCGGCGGTTCGGTGCCGATGATCCACATGATGCTGGGTGAGGTCTCGCCCGGCGGCGTGGGCGTCGGGTTGATGGGTGTACTTATCAACGCCTTGCTCGCGGTGTTCATCGCCGGGCTCATGGTCGGACGTACGCCCGAGTACCTCGGCAAGAAGATCCAGGCCGCGGAGATGAAGCTCGTCGTGCTCTACATCATCGCCATGCCGCTCGCCCTGCTGGCCTTCGCTGCAGCCACGGTGCTCTTGAAATCGCCGATGAGAGCGGTGCAGACGCATGACGCCCATGGCCTGTCGGAGGTGCTCTACAACTACGCCTCGGCCGCCAACAACAACGGCTCCGCTTTCGCCTACATGGGCACGGGCACGCACTGGTACACGATCACGCAAGGCATCGCCATGCTTGTCGGTCGCTTCTTCCTCATCATCCCCGCACTGGCCATCGGCGGCTCGCTGGTGCGCAAGCGCCAGGTGCCGGTCACATCCGGCACGTTCCCGACCGACAACGGCCTCTTCGCCGGGATGCTCGTCGGCGTGATCGTCATCATCGCCGGCCTCACGTTCTTCCCCGCCCTCGCCTTGGGCCCAATTCTGGAACATTTCTCCCACTGATCTGATGACGAACGGGCCCCGCCTCCGCTTCGCTTCGGCACCCGCTCGTGGGCGCCTCCCTTCGGGTCGCTCGGCCGTCTGCGTCGCTCCCCCGCTGCGCTCCTCCGTTCCTCGCCTTGGCTTCGGACGGCGCGCCATCGACTCGCCAAAAACGTCCAGCAATCAGAACCGAGATTCGTATGAGCACTGACCTACTCGACAAACCGACATCGCCTTCACCGCAGGAGTCTGGCCACAGCGGCAAGCCGGCCAAGAAGCCGATGTTCGAGTCGGCCATCGTGCGTGACGCGATCGGCGGCAGTGTCCGCAAGCTCGACCCGCGCTACATGGTCCGCAACCCGGTCATGTTCGTGGTCGAGATCGGCTCGGTCCTCTCGACGATCCTGTTCCTCCGGGACCTCGGCTCGGCCACCCGCCAGCAGAACGTGTTCAGCGGTCTCGTCGCAGCCTGGCTCTGGTTCACCGTCCTGTTCGCCAACTTCGCCGAAGCCATGGCCGAGGGCCGGGGCAAGGCGCAGGCCGCATCGCTGCGCAAGACCCGGGCCGAGACGATGGCCAAGGTCCGCGGCACCGACGGAACGATCCGCGAAGTCCCCTCAACGGCGTTGCAGATCGGCGACCTCTGCGTGGTCGTCCCCGGAGAGGTGATCCCCGGCGATGGCGACGTCGTCGAGGGCATTGCGACCGTCGACGAGTCAGCCATCACCGGCGAGTCCGCACCGGTCGTTCGCGAATCCGGTGGTGACCGGTCGGCCGTCACCGGCGGCACCCGGGTGCTCAGCGACGGCATCGTCGTGCAGATCACGGCCAAGCCGGGCGAGACGTTCCTCGACCGCATGATCGCCCTCGTCGAAGGCGCCGACCGGCAGAAGACCCCGAACGAGATCGCACTGTCGATCCTGCTGTCCGGCCTCACGATCATCTTCCTCCTCGCCGTCGTCACCCTGCAGCCGTTCGCCATGTACAGCCACGCAGAGCAGAAGATCGTGGTGCTCGTCGCCCTCCTCGTGTGCCTCATCCCGACGACGATCGGCGGCCTGCTGAGCGCCATCGGCATCGCCGGCATGGACCGCCTCGTCCAGCGCAACGTGCTCGCCATGTCGGGCCGTGCCGTCGAAGCCGCCGGCGACGTGTCGACGCTGCTGCTCGACAAGACCGGCACCATCACGTTCGGGTCCCGCCAGGCCGCCGAGTTCCTGCCTGTCCACCACGTCGACGAGCGGGAGTTGGCCGAAGCCGCGCTCCTTTCCAGCGTGGCCGACGAGACGCCGGAGGGACGCTCGATCGTCGTCCTCGC
>JAYUDQ010000703.1:0-3356 GCA_043739745.1 Acidimicrobiia bacterium
CCGGACCTGCGGCCCGCCGTCGGCGCCTTCACGTGACTCCTCGACGGCCTTCAAAACGACTCTGGCCCGGACGTCCCGATCGGCCTGCTCGCAGCGGACCGGCATCCACCCGAGCACGACGCAACTGATGTTGTCATGATCGTACGGGCCGGCGAGGACGCACCTGGATCGGGGATGACATGACGAGCGATTGATCACGATGAGGCGGATGGTCTCGCTCGCAGAGAACCGACCTCAATGACATAGTCGTTCTACGTTGGATCGATTTGATCAGCTTGCGTGTCAACCTGACGGTGTGTTGCGGAGAGTAGGTAGTGATGAGCGACGCTCGCGAAAAGGAAAGAGCTGAGGAGGTCAGGATCTCGGGTCGCGCTATTGCTCGCGCCTCCGATTTCGACCAGTTCTTCAATGACTCGTACCGTCGGACCCTAGGTTTGGCCTATGCCGTGACGGGCGATCGCGGCCACGCCGAGGACATTGTCCAAGAGGCTTTCGCCGCAGCCCATCGACGATGGGTTTCCGTGGCTGCGTACAACGACCCGCAAGCCTGGGTTCGCCGACTGGTCCTCAACAAGGCGTCGAGTCGATGGAGGCGGATCGGTCGAGAAGTGCGTGCGCTCGCCCGGTTTGCGGGACGGGCGACGCCGGACGCCGTGGACCTGCCACTGCGTTCTGCGCAGTTCTGGGCGGCGGTCGCTTCGTTGCCGGCCCGACAGGCTGAGACGGTGGCCCTCTTCTACGTCGAAGACCTGTCGGTCGTCGAGGTTGCTGAGCTGCTTGGTTGCTCGGTCGGCACGGTCAAGACCCATCTGTTCCGCGCCCGTCAAACGTTGCGGGTGCTGCTCGAACACTTCAATGAATGTGGAGGTCAGCCATGACTGAGTCGGTGGATGCGGACGGCGACGTTGACCGGTGGGCGAGGGAGGCCGCTGTGGCGCTTCGCCGATCGATGTCAACCGCTCCCATGCCAAGCGGACCGCGGAACAGCCTCGGATGGAGACGGCCTGCATTCGCGGTCGCGACCGTCATTGTCGTGGTCCTCGGTTTGACGGTGATCGTCCGGCGACACGAGGAGGTGCCCTCGACCAGCAGCAACCAGCATTTGCATTGGATCGTCACGGACCTTCCGGCGGGGTGGAATGCCGAGTCGGCTCAGGACATCCAACCGCGACCGTCCGCGTCCGCAGGCGCGTCGGTACGCACCAAGATTTACGCGACGGATGCAGCCCCGGCCGGACCGATCATCTCGGTCGAGTGGACCGTGGGGAACCAGCCGACAGTTCTCCAACCGGGCACGAATAAGGACGAGACCGGCGCCGTCGACTCCATTGTGAACGGGCGCAGAGTCGTGACGGCCAACACCGCGAGCGGCGGTCGCGTCGTATACGTTGCCGTGGCGGACAGGTCGGTTCGGATCCGCGGTCGACACGTTGAGGCCGCGACCCTGACCAGGATCGCGAAAGACGTCATCGTGGATGCCGCAGGCGATGTGACGCTGGATGCCGGTGCAATTCCGGTCGGATTGTCGCAACGGGCGGGGTGGAGGGTCGAAGAGGTCGATCCAGAAGTCGAGCAGGTCGCCTTCAGCCGGTACACACCCGGCCCCGACGCGGTCAACATGCCTGACCCGCGCCCGTCCATCGATCTGTCGGTCCGCCATGCAGGGTCGTCGGTGTTCGCATGGCTCGGACTGTTCGCAGAGACACCGCAACCCGTCACCATCGCGGGCCTGGACGGCTACTACATCGCCCACATCGGAGGACCCCAATCGGCAACGGCCGTCATTGCCTGGACACGCGACGCGAACGAGTTCCTACTGACAGGCGAAGGCGTCGACCAACCCACCCTGCTCGCAGCAGCCACATCTGTTCGCGAAGCCAACACCCAACAATGGCGGCAACTCGTCGACGCAGCCAAGACGGTCAACACGGCACCGAACCCATGCTCCCTCCTCAGCGTCGACGCGATAGCCACCGCCACCGGTCTGTCCGTCCAGACAGGAAAGCTCAGCCAGGCGATCGGCGAAACCAAGTTCAACGTCTGCACATATGCCATTGACGGACCCCTCGCCACGATCTTCGTCTACCTCGGGCACGGTGAACCACCCGTCAGCCAAACCCCGAACCTCGGCGCAACAGAAACCCGCGGAGACGTCTTCGTAGCCATCGGCGCCCAGAACCCGGACGACCAATTCACTCCCATCGCCCGACAACTCGCCGACATTGCAATCTCCACTGCAGCTGGCTGATCCACCATCCGCACACGGTCACCGTGGGTTGCCGTCATGTCCGGTCGCATGGGAACTAGGGGAGGCTCCCTACACGCTTCACGCGCCCCTGTGTCGTCACTCGGCTCGCGCGTTCTGCGAGGTAACAGCATGTCTCCGGGACGGCGCGTATCGAGCAATCTGGGCGCATGCACCATAGAGCCGTCGGATTTCATGTGGCGGCCGTTTTGGCTGACACGTTGTTGTCAGCGTGCACGAGCGATTCGTCGACTGTTGGCGGAACGACGATCGAACCGTCATCGTCTTCGCCCGTTGGGTCCGTCACGATCGTCACAGATTCACTGCCGCCAAACAGCGTGAATTCCGCGACGACCGAGACCGTCTTGAAGGAGCTTCGGTCACGGCCACTGGCTCGACCACCGGGCCTAATTCCGCTCGCGATCATCCCGACAACCGTGGCCACGGGGATGCGCAGGCCGCGGATGCAGGGCACACATCCCATTTGCATGGGGTTGACGGTGATCCGATCCACTCCCAAAGTCTACCAACCGGCCGATCTCCGAAGGTCGTGGAGATTGCGTCAACCGGCTTCCGCGAGACCATCACGAGCCGCAGAACGCGCCCCCGAACCACATTCTCGATTCGATCGACGAGGATCACCGAGTCGGCGCTTATTCCCGTGAGCCTGTCGCCCGGGATCCCGGCCCCAGCGGGGGCTCAGGGGCGGGCGGCGACCGTCAAAATCGAAAGCTTGAGAGACACCTGCGGATTGATGCGGGACATAATCCGCAGGTTCTTGGCGGCTAACTCGGGGGCGAACGAGGGTCAATAGACTGGATTTCAGCGGACCAGATGGACGAAAGGGCGGACAAAACACCAGCTCAGCGGACTGCGCAACACGGTATGGACAATTTTTCTCGGCCTCTTAATCCGCAGGTTCTGGGTTCGAAACCCAGGGGGCGCACCACAAAACACCAGCTTCGAAGCGGCAACCCACACCGGAATAACCCGGAGGATTTGCTGATCGGATGACCCGCTCTCGACAAGCCGCCGTGAATCGGGGCGCGCGCTCCGCTCTGGTTGGCGTATCTACGCAAAGGCGCGGATCGGAATACCTACAGTTCGGGCG
>JAYUDQ010000704.1:0-3353 GCA_043739745.1 Acidimicrobiia bacterium
GTCCGAACCGTCACCCCCCGTCGCGGTACGCGCCCATCCGTGTTGCACCAGGTTCATCGCTTCGAAGTGGCTGAACCCGTGTCGGCGGGCAAGTTCGATGGCTTCCCCTGTCGACCGCAGGCACAGCTCGGCCTCGCCCAATTCGAGATGCACGTTCGAAGCGAGCGTGAGCGCGGTGCCGCGGGAGAACGGATGCTCGAGCTCGATTTCCGCGCGCCGGACCGCGAAGTCTCGGCGCTCCCGAGCCTCGGAGACTCGACCCATGATGACCAGGTTGATCGACTTGGTCGAAGCGGCCAGGACCTGGAGATCGGTTTCGTAGTTCGAGCTCGGAGGTGGAAGATGGCCTTGGGCTGCCAACGCCTCGACCGCGCCGAAGTGTGCCAGCGTCTCGGCGGGTGGCAGCACAGTGGAGCCGCCGACACCGCACAGCACATGGCCGACAGCGCTGAGGATCGGAATATCCATTGAGTCGGCGATCTGGAGCAATCGCGTGCCGGCCTTGACCAACGAGGCCATCTCGGAAACCTGGACATATCGAATCACCAACGCGAGCAGGGCGCCGAGTTGATCGCCGATGTCTTCGGCCTCCCCTTCGAGTTGCTCGAGTCGACGGTAATTGACCACGACAGGTTCGCCGAGCAGGCCGTGTTGCGAGGCGAGTGGCCCACCGTACTCGGCCCGCAATTCGATCTCGAGCTTGGCCGTCCGCTCGGCCTCGTCGAGGGTGTCGAACAGGGCCAGGGCCCGCTCGAGGTGATCGGTCGCCTCCTGGTT
Source organism: Acidimicrobiia bacterium (assembly GCA_043739745.1). Classification (GTDB taxonomy): domain Bacteria; phylum Actinomycetota; class Acidimicrobiia; order Acidimicrobiales; family JANYDT01; genus JAYUDQ01. The sequence goes on from JAYUDQ010000704.1 coordinate 778, forward strand.
CGCCAGCCGCGCCGCAGCGCGCGCAGCCGCGCGTCGGTAGTGGCCGATGGCCTCCACCGAGCGTCCGGCCTCCACGCAATGACGAGCGAGGCGAGACGGGTGCCCCTCCACGACCTCGGGAAACGATGCCGTGAGCGCGTCGACGATATCGGAGTTGAGTCGGCGGCGGGTTCGCCGCACGAGCGAGGCCGCCGCAGCGTCTTGGATCAAGGCGTGTTTGAACGCATATCGCGACGAATCGTCGGTATTCAGAATGCCGCTGTCGACCAAATGCGCAAGGCCTGCGTCGAGGTTTTCGGTCGATACCTGCGCGACCGCAGCAAGTAAGCCTCGGTCGAATTCCCGGCCGATGAGCGCGCCGATCTGCGCGAACGCGCGTCGCGGTCCCAAACGATCGAGGCGCGCGGTCAACGAATCCTGCAGGGTCACCGGAATCGAGTCGAGATCGCCCGCTTCGATGACCGAGGCAGTGAGTTCTTCCAAGAACAGGGGCACGCCGTCGGCTCGTGACACGATCTGATCCTCGGCCTCGGGTGTGAGCGGCGCGCCTTTGGCAGCGGCGCGCACGATGAGCAGCGACGAAGCCGTGTCGAGTCGATCGACGCGCAGCGTCTTGTCGTCGCGCGGCCACTCGAACGTTGGTCGAGTGGTGAGCAGTAGCAACATCGACGTGGATCGGCTGTCCGCGGCAAGGTGCACGAGAACGGCCAATGAGGAGGGGTCGATCCAATGCAGGTCCTCCACCAGAACGACTGTCGGCACCTGCGCCGCGAGGTGTCGCACCGTGGAGACGACCGCACGGACCGTCGTGTCGCGCTGGAGCTCGGCTCCGAGCACAGGCAACGGATACCTGGCTGATGGGGGAAGGCCTTCGAGCGCGAGCAGGTAAGGCAGTGTGCGTTCGATCGGGAAACCCGGTTTCGCAAGTCGATCCTCGATGAGGGCTGCACTGGTGCGCGCGTCGGATCCGGCGGGAACCTCGAGCATCTTGGTGATGAGATCGATGATCGGGTCGAAAGCATTGGCGCCTCCGTGGCTCGAGCACTTGATGGTGACGGCGCGCAAGCCGCGTGCTTGGGCTTCGGCCACCATCGCGTCCGCCAGGCGTGACTTGCCGATGCCGGCCTCGCCGGAGATCACAATCGTTGCGCCGCGTCCGGCCGCTGCTGATGACAGCGCCTCGGACAGGACGCCGTGTTCGTAGTCGCGACCGACGAACGGGCTCGTCCGGTGCATTCGGATCGCATCGTCGCGGCGATTGCGATCGGCGATTCCCTCGACCGTGAACACTTCGAGCGGATCATCGATGCCTTTGACCTGATGATGTCCGGCGGGGCTGATGTCGAACAGTTCGCCGACGAGCTTGCGAGTGGCCTCCGAGATGCCGACCTTGCCAGGCGGCGTCACGCTTTCGACCCGCGCGGCAGTATTCGGTGTGTCACCGAGCGCAAGCAGTTCGCGACGAGCGCGGCCGACTTCGTTGACGACCACTGGCCCGCTGTGAATGCCGACGCGGGCTTGGAAGTGCAAACGAGCTTGGCCGAAGCCGTCGCTGAACCGCTGCAGCGACTCGTGAATCGCGAGTCCGGCGCGAACCGCCCTTTCCGGATCGTTCTCGTGAGCCGCCGGAAAACCGAAGTACGCCACGATTCCATCGCCTTGCACCTGCGAGACATACCCGCCGTGCTGCTCGATGGCGCCCGCCGCCTGGCCGACGTAGGCCTCGATCAGATCCGAATACTCCTCCGGGTCGAGCCGCTGTCCAATCGATGTCGAATCGACGAGATCGCAAAACAGCAGTGTCAGACGCCGTTTCTCCCCCTCTGGCCACAGTGCGCGGATATCGGTATCGGCCTCCAGATGATGGGCGATGATGGCGGGCGCCGGCGATCTCGACGGCTCGCTTCGCACGGGAGCGCCGCACTCGCTACAGAACCTGGCCCCCGCCGCAATTTGTGCAGCGCACTCGGCGCACTGGGCAACGACCGGCAATCCACAACTTGGGCACGAGGCGTCTGAAGGGCTGAGCGTTGCATCACAACTCGGGCAAAGGATCATGTCCCCATCCCTCCTCGTAGTATGGGATTATGCCTCAGCCGTCATCGTAGGTGACGCCGCAGAGTGTGTTGAACCTACCGGCGCACCTCACCATCATCGCGAAGCCACTTCGTCCTCGACGAGTCCGTCTTCTCGACCCTTGCTCAGGGGTCTTCGGCCTTGTGATACCGTGATTCGGTAATGAGTGGTCGGGGTGAAGCCCCGCAGAGCCGAGTGGGGTATGACTCGTCTTCCACCTCTCCGCCAACAAGGAGTTCGCAATGAGCATCCCCCGGTCCCGTCCGCGTATTCGCTCTGCCGTCGGAGTCACTGTTTCGGTCCTGACGGTTTTGACACTCGTTTCGTCTGCCTTCGCAAACGTCCCCGTCACGCAGATCGGCTCGGACCCCTACGCCAACTCGACCAGCCAACATCAAACGCAGGTTGAACCGGACACGTTCGCCTTCGGGTCGACGATCGTCGCTGCGGCACAGACCGGTCGATTCAACGATGGCGGAGCGTCGAACATCTGCTGGTCG
>JAYUDQ010000705.1:0-3346 GCA_043739745.1 Acidimicrobiia bacterium
GCGGGCTCGACGGGTTCGACCGCCATCGGGGCGCGTCGGGCCGGATGTCACGCAAGTGGCGGCCATAGAGGGAGAACTCGGGCGGCTCGAACCAGCCGGCCGGGCGCTCGGCGGCGACGAGCGCGATGGCCTCGGCCCCGCCGTTGGTGAGCAGCACCTGGTCCGGGTCGGCGCCGAGCACCGCCGCCATCGCTACGGTCGCGAGGGTGACGTCGGGGTACCGGCCTATCGCGTCGAGCCGGCCGGCCAGGAGCGACCGGAGATCGGGCGCGACCGGGTTGAGGCTCGCAGAAAGGTCGAGCAGGTCACCGACGTCGACACCGATCGCCCGGGCGATGCGGGCCGCATCGCCACCGTGCACGCCAGCCGCCGGCATCGCGTTCCCGGCCGCAGCGTGACGGGCGCCGAGTCCCGTCATCGCAAACCCCGGGGACGACCGAGATGACCGCGCTCGCAAGCGACCCCACGCATCAGCCCCTCCCGCGCCATCGCGCCGAGCGGGCCAGGCCCGCAACGGTCGGCGCAGCCAGCAGCGCAGCCATAGCGATCCGTACGTCACGGAGCAACCGCACCGAGGCCGCGATGTCCGCCGTCTCTGCGGGACGGCCGTCGCCGAGCGTGCCGCGGTCCTCGGTGCGGTCGCCGTAACGGTTGACACCACCGAGCCTGACGCCGAGCGCAGCGGCAAACGCGGCCTCAGCCACACCGCTGTTCGGTGAAGGGTGCGGCGGCGAGTCGCGCCGCACGATGCGCAGCACCTCACGTGCAGAGCGGGGCCGGACCACCGCGACGAGCACTGCAGTGGCACGGGCCGGCACCCAGTTCATGACATCGTCCAGGCGCGCACTGGCCCATCCGAAGCGCTCGTAACGCGTGCTGTGGTGCCCGACCATCGCATCGAGCGTGTTGACCGCTCGATAGGCCAGCGCGCCCGGCGCGCCGGCCACCACGGCCCACAGGACCGGTGCGACGACGGCATCGACGGTGTTCTCGGCGACGGACTCGATGGTGGCCCGGGCGATCTCGGTGGCGTCGAGCTCGGCCGCACGTCGACCGACGAGCGCGGGCAACTGCGCCCGGGCCGCTTCGAGGTCGCCTGCGACGAGCGGCGCAGCCACCTTGGTGGCCTCGGCGCCCAGCATCCGGCCGGCGACGGCGACACCCGTGGCGACGCCGGTCGATCGCACCAGTAGGCCGGCGAGCCCACCGGCCAGTACGCCGGTGGTCGCGTACGCCGCACCGCGGGTTCGCCCGTCGAACCACACCCGCCGCTCCAGCCCGACCATCGCCGAACCGAACAGCCCGACCGGATGCAGCCGATCCGGGGGCTCGCCCAGCACGGCGTCGGCCAGGATGCCGAATGCTGCTCCCGCGGCACGGGCGCGGACGCTCATGCGTGATCGCCGAGGTGATCGAGCGCCAATACGCGACCCATCACGGCCAGGAACGCGTGATCTGCCCTCGACGCGAACACCGCGTTGACCCGCCCCAGCACATCGCGATAGGTCCGGGCGAGCACGTTGTCAGGAACGATTCCCGAACCGACTTCGTTGGTGACGACGACGCCCGCCCCCGTGCGCGACGCCATTCGATCCGCCACCGCGGCCGCCCGTTCTTCGACATCGCCTTCGGACACTCCGGCGAAGAGCAGGTTCGAAACCCACAGCGAGAGGCAGTCGACCACCACACAGGCGTCATCGCCGGCATCGGCGAGCGCGCGCAGGAGGTCGACGGGCTCCTCGATCGTCGACCACGATGCCGGCCGCTCGGCCTTGTGCAGCCCGATCCGTCGGACCATCTCGTCGTCGAGCGCCTCCGCGGTCGCGATGAACACCACCGGTGACCCGGTCGCCGCTGCGGTCTGCAGACCGAGTGCGGACTTCCCTGAGCGGGCGCCGCCCGTGAAGATCGTGAAGCCCATCCTCAAACCATCCGCGCGCTTAGTACTCGATGCCCTTGCGGGCACCGATGCCCGCATCGTACGCGTGCTTGATCTTCACCATCTCCGTGACCGTGTCGGCCACCGCTATCAGCTCCGGCGGTGCGTTGCGGCCGGTGATGACGACGTTGGTCCGGGGCGACCGGTTGACGACGGCCTCGACCATCTCTTCGACCGGCACCCAGCCGTACTTCACGAGGTACGTGGCCTCGTCGAGAATGCACATGTCGTAGTTCCCCGAAGCGAGCATCTGCTTGGCCACGTCCCAGGCGTGGCGGGCCTTGGCCACCGTCTCGTCCATGTCGGTCGACTCCCAGGTGAAGCCGTCGCCGAGCGTGAACCACTCGATGCCGAGGTGCTCGGCGAGCTTTCGCTCGCCCACCTTCCACTTCTCGCTCTTGATGAACTGCACCACCCCGACCGTCCAGCCTCGAGCCCATGAGCGGCTCATCACGCCGAACGCAGCGCTCGACTTGCCCTTGCCGGCGCCGGTGTTGACGAGGACGATCGAGTCGCGGGGCATGGCCCGGCAACCTACCCCCGGGCTGGCGCTTCCACTGTCGACTCAGGTTGCGGGGCCGAAGCGAAGCCGCCAGCGGTCGCGCGTGCATTGCATCCGGATGACGGTCAGCGGTGCGACATCGACGGCCCAGAACGAACCGGAAGGCGCCCCCACCACGTGGAGCACTGCCGCCCGCATCACCGCCGGGTGGGTCACCGCGACGATACGACCGGGCCCGGCCGAGCGCCGAGCATCGAGCCAGGCGGACACCCGGAGCATCAGCGCCGCGACCGATTCGCCACCGTGGGGCGCGGCATGGGCATCGGTCATCCATGCCCCGACGGCTTCGGGCTCGGCGTCGAGCAGTTCCTCGATCGATCGGCCCGCCCAGCGGCCAGCATCCAGGTCGCGAAGAGCCGGCTCGGGGCGCGCGTCAAGACCGAGGCCGAGCGCCGTGTCCCTGGTCCGCCGGCAGGGTCCGCAGAACGCCTGATCGACTGCCGAGCCCAGGCGCAACCCCAGACGCAGCCCCAGACTCGATTCCAAGGTCAATCGCAATGCTGCGGTCTTCGATGCGCCCTGCTCGTCAACGGCTTCGTCGAGCGGGAACCGGGCCGCACGAAGCGCCGACGTGGAGGCATGGCTGATGAGCAGGACGCGGGTCGTCAACGCAGGCATTGTGTCGGGCTCCTGACCGGGAACGGGCCGGTGGACCGTAGCGTGCTCGACCTCGGCGCGGCCGATGCAGTAGGTTGACCGGCCTGACGACGAAGTGAGGAAGCCGGTGAAAACCCGGTGCGGTCGCGCCACTGTGAAACGAAGCAACACTCGCCCCGGCGAGTAGAGCTTCGAGAGCCAGACCCTCACCCAGCCGTTCGAACAACAGCACCGTGCAACCCGTTCGA
>JAYUDQ010000706.1:0-8544 GCA_043739745.1 Acidimicrobiia bacterium
CCGTCGACGACGAGCACGGCGCCGGTGATCCAGCGGGCCAGCGGCGAGGCGAGGAACAGGCAGGCATCGCCCACGTCTGCCGGGGTTCCCAGCCGCCGCAACGGCGCGGCTTCCTCCCAGCGGGCGACTCCCTCCGGCCACGCTTCGGCGATGCCGGGACGATCGATGAGCCCCGGTGCCACGGCGTTGATGCGGATGCCGGTGGGGCCGAGCTCGAGCGCTGCTGCCCGAGTGTGTGCCAGCATCGCCGCCTTCGACGCCGAGTAGTGGCTGTGACCCGCGGCCGGCTGGATGCCCTCGATCGAGGCGATGTTCACGACCGAACGCAAACCGTCGGCGCGCATATGGTTCGCCGCTGCGAGCGTGCATTCGAACACTGCGCCGAGGTTCGCGGCGATGACCTCGTCGAACTCCGCGCGGGTCATCTCGGCAAGCGCCTTCACGGGCTGCAGGCCGGCGTTGGAGATCCAGGTGTCGATGCCGCCCGCGCGCTCGGAAACCAGTGCCGCCAGAGAAGCGGCCCCGCCCGGCTGGGCGAGGTCAGCGGCGACACAGAACGCATCACGTCCGATCGCGGCGCGGACCGACTCGGCTCCGACCACATCGCGGTGGTAGTGCACGACGACGGTTGCACCCGCTTCGCCGAAGCGTCGGGCAATGCCGGACCCGACGCCACCCGAGGCGCCCGTGACCACTACGACCCGACCCGTGAAATCGAGGATGCCAGCGAGCAGTGGAGTGGGTGGGCTGGCGCGCATCGGGGCGGAGCGTACGCTAGGACGCCGGTTCCCGGTCCGATGTGCGGCCACCGAGGACCGATCCCCAGGAGACCCCGTGGACTCGCCGACGACTGACCCGTTCGACCTTGCGGCCGAGGCCGCCGCCGCGCTGGCGCTGCGCACGGGCCGCGATCACCATGACGTGATGATCGTGCTCGGCTCGGGCTGGCAGGGGGCGGCAGAGGTGCTCGGCCAGGGGGTCGACCTCGCGATGGCCGAACTGCCCGGATTCGTGACACCCTCGGCCGGCGGCCATGGCGCGACGATCCGCTCGCTCCCGCTGGGCGACAAGAACGTGCTGTGCTGCTTCGGCCGGCTGCATCTCTACGAGGGCCACCGACCGGCGCAGGTCGTTCACGGCGTGCGGACCGCAGCGGCCGCCGGCTGCACAACGCTCGTACTGACCAATGCCGCCGGGTCGCTGCGCACCGACTGGCCGATCGGACAGGTCGCGCTCATCCGTGACCACATCAACCTGACGGGGCAGTCGCCCCTCGTCGGCCCGCACCCGCCCGAGGAGTACGGGTCGCGCTTCGTCGACATGAGCGCCCCCTACGACCCCGCATTGCGGGCCTTGGCCCGCGCGGTCGATCCGATGCTCGATGAGGGCGTCTATGCGGGATTCCTCGGCCCGCAGTTCGAGACCGCGGCCGAGGTCCGCATGGCCGGCATCCTCGGCGCCCATCTCGTCGGCATGTCGTCGGTGATGGAGACGATCGCGGCCGCCCACTTGGGCATGCGGGTGCTCGCTCTGTCGCTGGCGACGAACCTCGCGGCGGGGCTGAGCGGCCACCCATTGAGCGGTGAAGAAGTGTTCGCCGCCGCGCGGGCGGCGACGCCGCGCCTGGCCGCGATCCTCGGGGGTGTCACAGAGGCGGTGGCGGCAACCGCATGAGCGAGCGCGACGGAGCCGCGGCCGAACCCGCAGAGGTCGACCTGGCCATCACCCATGCCACGGTCGTCACCATGGATGACGCCGCGACGGTGCGGCGCGACACGACGATCCTCGTTGACCAGGGGATCATCGTCGAACTGCTCGACGGCGAGATCATGAACAGCCGAGGCGCGACCGGCAACCCCGCGACCGGCCCGCGGCCCCGCGCCCGCCGCGTGCTCGACGCCGCCGGCGCAATTGTGATGCCAGGCATGGTGAACGCGCACGCGCACCTCGCAATGACCATGTTCCGCGGGCTGGCCGACGACTGCGACCTCGAAGGGTTCCTTGCCACCATGCTGCCGGTGGAGGGTGCGGTACTGAGTGCGCAAACCGTCGCACTGGCGTCGAGGCTCGCCGTCGCCGAGTCGCTCCGGGCCGGCATCACGAGCACCCTCGACATGTACTTCTTCCCCGAGGAGACACACGCCGAAGCTGCGGCGGGCGGCCTCCGATTGCATGCGGGACCGGTGTTCCTCGAGTTCCCCGGACCGGACCGGCGTGCGTTTGCCGATCGGATGGCCTGGGCCCGCGACTGGCTCGCGGAGGCGCGGCCCGGTGGCGCATGGCTGCAGCCGCACAGCACCTATCTCCTCGACGAGAAGCAGCTGTGCGCCATAGCCGAGCTGGCCGACGAGACCGGCGCGCGCATCAACGTCCATGCGTCCGAGACCGCGGCTGAGGTTGCGCAGGTGGTCGCCCGGCACGCCCGTCGCCCGATCCGTGTGCTCGACGACTGCGGGCTGCTCGGCCGTCGCACGGTGCTGGCCCACGGTGTCCATCTCGACGATGAGGAGATCGCGCGGATCGCCGCAAGCGGTGCGTCGGTGGTGCACAACCCGGCCTCGAACGCGAAGTTGGCGAGCGGCACGGCGCGGATCCCCGATCTGCTCGCGGCCGGCGTCAACGTTGCCTTGGGCACGGACGGCCCGGCATCCAGCAATGACCTCGACCTGCTCTTCGCCATGCGCCTCGCCGCATACGTGCAGAAGACCGTCCGAGCAGACGCAACCGTCGTGGATGCGCACACCGTGCTCCGCATGGCCACCGTGAACGGCGCCCGTGCCCTCGGCCTCGGCGAGGGCCACGGCCGGATCGCGATCGGTTCGCCCGCCGACCTGGTCGTCCTGTCGGCCGAGGCGGCATCGCTTGCACCCGCGTACGACCCGCATTCGGCGATCGTGTACGCCGCCAGCCGTGCCGAGGTCGATACCGTGATCGTTGCGGGGAAGGTCGTGGTGGTAGGCGGCCGTACAACGAATATCGACGCGTCCGAGGCGGCACGAGCGGTTCGCGCCTTGCAGCCGACGATCCTGGCGGCGATGCCGTGACTCCCGAAGGACTGACGGCTGCGGACGTGATCGCCACTTTCGGTCTCGAACCGCTGCCGGTCGAAGGTGGTCTCTACCGACGCTGGTACTGCGCCTCCGATGTTCTGCGCGCAGATGCTGTAAGTACGAATGATATGCGCGCAGATGACAAGCGCGCTGATGATATGCGCGCAGACAAGCCAGCCGGCACGGCGATCGTGGCCATGATCACCGACGAGCAGCATTCGTTCTCCGCCCTGCACCAGCTGAGGACCGACGAGCTGTGGCACTTCTACGTCGGCGACCCCCTCGTCCTCGTGCTGCTCGAACCTGGCGGCACGAGCCGTCGCGTCGTGCTCGGCCATGACATCGGGGTAGGGCAGATGCCCTTCGCCGTGGCGCCGCGTGGTTGCTGGTTCGGGGCCGACCTTGCGCCCGGTGGGTCGTTCGCCGTCTTCGGCTGCACGATGGCCCCGGGGTTCACGCCCGACGACTTCCGAGGCGGCGTGCTCGACGAGCTGTTGGCCGGGTGGCCGCACGAGGCCGATGCGATCCACCGTCTGCACCGCGTCGACGAGCCGCTGTTCATGCCCGGCGCGGTCGATGCCCCCCACCTGCCAGCTTGAACAGCCTACGATCACCGGCACGCACCACCAGCTCCACCTACCCACCCAGGAAGGGATCAATGAACCACGCAAAGATTGCCGCCGCACTGTTCGCGAGCGTCCTCGTCGTATCCGCATGCAGCAAGGACAAAGCCGCCGACACCACTGCAGCGGCTGCCGAAACGACCGTGGCCGCCGCTGCCGATACCAGCGCAGCAGCAGCAGCTGACACCACCGCAGCAGCCGCTGCCGATACCACCGCAGCAGCAGCAGCTGACACCACCGCAGCAGCCGCTACGGACACGGCCGCCGCCGTCGACACCTCGAAGGTCGACTGCAAGGCCGCCGACTCGCTGTGCGTAGGTCTCGTCACCGACCTCGGCAAGGTCGACGACAAGTCGTTCAACCAGTCCGCATGGGAGGGCGCCAAGCAGGGTGCCGCGGCCATTGGCATGAAGTCCGAGTACATCGAGAGCAACGCCCAGACCGACTATGCCGCCAACATCAAGCAACTCATCGACAACGGCAACAAGGTCATCATCACGGTCGGCTTCGCCCTCGGCGACGACACGATCAAGGCGGCCAAGGCCAACCCGACGCTGAAGTTCATCGGCGTCGACCAGTTCCAGGGCGCGGCCGTCGACAACCTCACCGGCCTCGTGTTCAACGAGGACAAGGCCGGTTTCATGGCAGGCGCGCTCGCAGGCCTGCTCACGAAGACCAACACGGTCGGCGCCGTCGTGGGCACCGACACCGTCCCGCCGGTCGTGGCCTTCACCAAAGGCTGGGAGAACGGCGCCAAGTACACGAACCCGAAGGTGAAGGCCATCAGCGTCTACCATCCGGCCGGCGACAACGCCTTCAACGATCCGGACTGGGGCGCGACCAATGCCAAGCAGATCCTCGATCAGGGTGCCGACATCATCTTCGGTGCCGGCGGTAACACCGGCAACGGCGCGCTCGCCGAGATAGCGAAGAAGAGCGGCGCCTTCTGTGTCGGCGTGGACAGCGATCAGTGGGAGACCGTCCCGGCCGCCCATCCGTGCCTGGTCACCAGCGCCATGAAGCTGATCACGCCCGGCGTGGTCGACCTCGTGAAGGCGGCCAAGGACGGCTCGATCAAGGGTGGCAACTTCTTCGGCGCCACGGGGATCGCCCCGTTCCACGACTTCGACGCCACCATCTCGCAGGAGGTCAAGGACAAGATGGCGAAGATCGTCGCCGACGTGCAGTCCGGCACGCTGGCCACGGGCTACACGCCCTCCTGATCCGATGACGCGCACCGGGGATCGGGGCACGCGCCCCGATCCCCGCTGCTGCGCTCCCGAATGCTCGCCCGCCTCCGCTCCTCGTCGCTCTCCCTGGCCGCTGTCGCGCTCGGCCTGCTGATCGGCGCTGTCCTCGTCGCCATCCAGGGGAAGAACCCGTGGACCGCGGCCAGTGCGATCTACCACGGTTCCATGGACGGCACCCAGCCGATCGGGCGCACGCTCGACAAGGCCAGCCCGCTCATCTGCACCGGTCTCGCGGTGATGGTCGCCCTCAAGGCCGGACTCTTCAACATCGGCGCACAGGGCCAGGTCGTCACCGGCGCAATCGTGTCGGGATATGTGGGCTACGCAGTGAAGGTGCCGGCGCCGTTCGCCGTCGTCATCGCCATCGTGTTCGGCTCGCTCGCGGCAACGCTTCCCGCGCTCCTCGCCGGCGTGCTCAAGGCCACCAGAGGCGTGCACGAGGTCATCTCCACCATCATGCTGAACACGGTCGTCTTCGGGCTTGCCGAGTGGCTCTCAGGTCCTCGCGGACCGTGGAAGAAGCCCCGTGCTGGATTCCCCCGGACGCCGGACATCCGTACCCAGGCCAACATCCCGCATGTGCACCACCTGCCGATCAGCTTCCTCATCGCCGTCGCCGCGGTGATCGTCGTCTGGGTGCTGCTCGGCCGTACGACGATCGGGTTCCGGCTCGCCACCGTGGGCGCCAACAGGCACGCTGCGCACTACGCCGGCATCTCCGTCGCCTCGACCGTGATCCTGGCCATGGCCATCTCCGGCGGGCTCGCCGGGCTCGCCGGCTCCATCCAGTCGCTCGGTGTCGTCGGCTACTACACGAACGGCTCGGCTACCGGCCTCGGCTTCGACGGCATCACCATCGCCCTCCTTGCCCGCATCAAGCCAACCGCGGCCATTCCCGCCGCCGTGTTCATCGGGGCCATGCGGGCCAGCAACACCGCCCTGCAGTCCGAGGCCAAGATCGCCCCCGAGATCATCGATGTCGTGGTCGCGGTCATCCTCCTGCTGGTCGCTGCGCCGGTGCTCGTGCGCGCCATCCTGCGGCTGAAGGGCGACGCGGGTGGCGAGCTCCAGCTCACGTCGGGGTGGGGTGCATGAACGCCCGTATCCGCAACGGTGCACTCTTCGCCGTCGGCCTTGCGGTCTGCTACTTCTTCTACGGCTGGAACGACATCAAGACGATTGCCGTGCTCGGCGCGACGATCCGCTTCTCGGTCCCGCTCGTGCTCGGCGCCCTGTGCGGCCTGATGGGGGAGCGCACGGGCGTGGTCAACATCGGTATCGAGGGTCAGCTCCTGGGGTCGGCTTTCACGGGCTTCTTCGTGGCCAGTTCCTACGGGATATTCGCCGGTGTCGTCGTCGCCGTCCTCACCGGCATGGCCATCGGTGCGTTTCTGGCCCTCTGCGCGGTGACGTGGCGCATCGACCAGATCATCGCCGGCACGGTCATCACCATCATGGCGACGGGCCTCACGTCGTTCTTCTACCGGCAGGGGCGCAGCCTGAAGGGGCAGATGCCGACGTGGCGCATCCCGCTGCTCGACCGCATCCCGCTGTTCGGCAAGATCCTCTTCACCAACCCGGTGCTCACCTTCGCCTCGATCGTGGCCGTGTTCGTCGTCCACGTGATGCTGTTCCACACGCGCTGGGGCCTGCGCACCCGGGCCGTCGGCGAGCACCCGAGCGCGGCCGACACCGTCGGCATCGACGTCGTGCGCATGCGCTACGTCAACGTGACCCTGGCCGGCGGACTCGCCGGTCTGGCCGGCGCGTTCCTGTCGATCCAGTCGGCCAGCACGTTCGAGCGCGGCATCAGCGCGTCGAAGGGCTTCTTGGCGCTGGCACTGATGATCATGGGACGGTGGAAGCCGATCCTGGCCTGGCTGGCGGCGCTGTTCTTCGGTCTCACCTCGTCGGTGGCGAGCCAGCTGCTGCTCGACAAGGTGATCAACATCCCGCCGCAATTCGTGAACATGCTCCCGTACGTGCTCACCATCGCAGCGCTCGCCGTGTTCTCGGGCAAGGTGCGGGCCCCGGCCGCAGCGGGCACACCGTTCGTGAAGGAGTGACGAGTGGCGCGTGAGGTAATGACATTGTGACTGCCACTACTTTGAACGCAACCCCCGCGCTCCTGCTCGAGGCCCGTCACATCACGAAGCGATTCGGAGCGGTGGTGGCCAACGACGACGTGAGCCTGACCGTCGCGCCGGGTGAGATCCGTGCGCTGCTGGGTGAGAACGGCTCCGGCAAGTCGACGCTCGTGAAGATGCTGTTCGGCATCTACCCTCCCGACGCCGGCGAGATTGTCATCAAGGGCGAGACGGTGAAGCTCAAGGGCTCGCGTGACGCCATACGCCGCGGCCTCGGCATGGTGCATCAGCACTTCCAGCTGGTGCCGGTCATGTCGGTGGCGGAGAACGTCGTCCTCGGCGACGAGCCGCTGAAGCGGGGCCGTCTCGACCTGGCCACGGCGGGCCTACGGGTACGGGAGCTGTCCGAGCAGTTCGGACTGGCCGTTGATCCCACCGCGTTGGTGGAGGATCTACCGGTCGGGACCCAGCAGCGCATCGAGATCATCAAGGCGCTCTACCGAGGAGCGGAGATCCTCATTCTCGACGAGCCGACTGCGGTGCTCACCCCGGTCGAGACCGACGAGCTGCTCGCCATCATGCGCTCCCTCGCCGCCCAGGGCACGGGGATCATCTTCATCACCCATAAGCTGCGGGAGGTGATGGCGGTCGCCGACACGATCAGCGTGCTCCGGGGTGGAAAGCTGATCGGCACGACCACGCCGGCCGAGACCGACCGGGCCGGGCTGGCCAACATGATGGTCGGACGCAGCGTCGTGCTCCAGGTCGAGAAGGGACCGGCGCATCTCGGGGAGGTCGTACTCGAAGTGTCGGGCCTCGAAGTCGACGACGATCGTGGCCACCGTGCCGTCCGCGGCGTCGATCTCACCGTACGGGCGGGTGAGATCCTGGGCGTGGCCGGCGTCGAGGGCAACGGGCAGCGCGAGCTGGTCGAGGCGCTGTGCGGGATGCGCAGGCCCCGGGGCGGCAGCGCCCGCATCCTCGGCCACGAGGTGGTCGGCGCCAACCCGCATGCGGTGAATCGTCTCGGTGTCGCCCATATACCCGAGGACCGGGAGAAGCACGGGCTCGTCGGTACCTACTCACTGGCCGACAACTTCGTCATCGAACACTTCGCCGAGGTACCGTTCGCGAAGGGCATCTTCCGCGAAACTGCAGCCGTCGATGCCAATGCGGACATGCTCGTCGAGCGCTTCGACGTGCGGCCCCGTGGCATCCACGTCGCCGCGAAGAACCTCTCCGGAGGCAACAAGCAGAAGGTCATCGTGGCTCGTGAGCTGACCCAGGGGGCGAAGCTCGTCATCGCTGCGCAGCCCACCCGCGGCGTCGACGTCGGCTCGATCGAGTTCATCCACCGCCAGCTCGCCGACCAGCGCGATAGCGGGGTCGCGGTGCTCCTCGTGTCGGCGGAGCTCGACGAGATCCTCTCGCTCAGCGACCGCATCGTCGTGCTTTACGAGGGTCGCATCCAGGCCGTCATTGCGGTTGGTGACGCCACCCGCGAAGGGCTCGGCCTACTGATGGCCGGCGCCGG
>JAYUDQ010000707.1:0-3335 GCA_043739745.1 Acidimicrobiia bacterium
CGGGCGAGGCCGTGGACGACAAGCGGTTCGGCCACGATCTCGCCGACCCGCATGCGCGGGTTGAGGCTGCCGTAGGGGTCCTGGAAGACGAGCTGCATGTTGCGGCGCAGCAGGCGGAGCTCCTCGCCCTTCGTATGCGTGATGTCCTTCTCACCGAAGTGCACGGAGCCGCGGGTTATGGGCACCCGGCGCAGGATCGCCCGGCCGGTCGTGGTCTTCCCCGAGCCGGACTCGCCCACGAGGCCGAGCGTCTCACCGGACGCGATCTCGAAGGACACGCCGTCGACCGCGTGCACGACCATCGGCGCGTGGCCACGCCCGCGCTCGCGAGTGATCGGGTAGTGCACCGCGAGGTCCTCGACCCGCACGAGCGCATCAGCCATGGGCCAGCACCTTCGAGTCGGACGGCTGGGCGTGCCAGCACGACACCTGGTGCTCGGGTCCGATCGCCGTCGGGGACGGCATAGCCTCGGCGCACTCCGCCGTCGCCCGGTCACAGCGCGGCTGGAACGGGCAGCCAGGCGGTGGCTCGCGCAGGTCGGGGGGGGAACCGTCGATCGCGACCAGGCGCTCGCTCACGCTGTCGAAGCGCGGCATCGCCCGTAGCAGTCCGAGCGTGTACGGGTTGGCCGGTGCGCCGAACAGCGCAGCTGCCGGCGCCCGCTCGAGCACCTTGCCGCCGTACATCACGATGACCCGTTCGCAGAAGTCGGCGATCACCCCGAGGTCGTGGCTGATCAGCAGGACCGCCAGGCCGAGCTTGTCCCGCACGTCCTTGAGCAGGTCGAGGATCTGTGCTTGGATGGTCACGTCGAGGGCGGTCGTGGGCTCGTCCGCAATCAGGAGCTCGGGCTCGCAGGCGAGCGCCATGGCGATGAGCACGCGCTGGCGCATCCCGCCCGAGAACTCGTGGGCGTACTGCGCGGCGCGACGGCGCGGCGACGCGATGCCCACGAGATCGAGCAGCTCGAGGGTGCGCTCGTGCGCCTGGCTGCGCGAGAACCCCATGTGGTGGCGGAGGCCTTCCCCGATCTGGGCACCGATCGTGAAGAGGGGGTTCAAGGACGACATGGGGTCCTGGAAGATCATCGCGATCTCCTTGCCGCGGATCCGCTTGAGGGTGCGCTGCGCGTCTGCGCCGCGGATCAGCGAGCTCCCCTTCCAGCGGATGTCGCCGCCCGACACGCGACCGGGCGCGTCGACGATTCCGAACACCGCCTGAGAGGTGACGCTCTTGCCCGAGCCGGACTCTCCGACAATTCCGACCGTCTCGCACCGGTCGACGGTCAGCGACACACCCCGAACGGCCTGCACCAGACCCGAGCGGGTCGGGAACTCGACGTGCAGGTCGTCGATCTCGAGCAGTGGGGCCGTCACAAGGCACTCCCTTCTGCGGAGCCGGCGAATCGCTTGTCGCGCGCCTGAGGGTCGGCGACCACGCGCAGCCAGCCGGCCAGGAGGTTGCTGGAGAGCACGACGATGGCGAGCGCGATCCCCGGGAACGTGATGAGCCACCAGGCCGTGAAGATGTACTGACGGCCGAGCGAGATCTCCAGACCCCACGACGTCTGCGGGTCCTGCACGCCGAGGCCCAGGAAGGACAGCGATGCCTCGCCGAGCACGACCACCGCGAACTCGAGGATGGCCAGCGTGAGGAGCGGCGAGATGAGGTTCGGCAGGAGGTGGCGGAAGATCACGCGGCTCTCCTTCGCTCCGGCGATGACCGCGGCTTCGACGTACTGCTCGGCCTTCGCCGCCAGCACGGCGGCGCGGGCCACACGGGCGAACAGCATCCAGCCGCCGATCGACAGCACCACGATCAGGCTTTTGACACCTGCACCCATCATCGTGATGATCGTGATGGCGAGCAGGAGGCCCGGGAACGCGAACTGCGTGTCGATCGTGCGCATGATCACGGCATCGGTCCGCCCGCCCCGGTATCCACCGATGAGGCCGGCGAGGATGCCCACGACGCCAGCGATGAGCACCACGGATACACCGATCAGCAACGTCGTGCGGCACCCGTAGATCAGGCGGGACAGCACGTCGCGTCCGAGCGAGTCGGTTCCGAGTGGATGGCTCCAATCTCCGGAGGACCAGGCCGGCTCCTGTAGCCGTCCGAGGATGTTCTGTTTCGTCGGATCGGAGGGAGCGAACGCGGAGCCGAACACCGCGGTCAGAAGGAACACGGACAGCACGACGGTTCCGAGGAACGCCGGCTTGTCCTGCCAGAGCTCCTTCAAGAAGCCTCGTATCACGGCCGCGCGATCTGGCCGCTCCTCGTCGGGTACGACGATCGGGATCGAAGCGTCCAATCGGGCCGGCGGCAGTGCGTTCGTGTCGCTAGACATGGGCGGCCAACCGGATCCGAGGATCGATCACCTGGTACACCAGATCGATGACGATGTTGAGCACGACGGTGATCACCGCAACCACGAGCACGATCGCCTGCAGCAGGAACAGATCGTTGCGCTGCACGGCCTGCAGGGCGAGCAGTCCCGTGCCGGGCCATGCGAACACGCTCTCGACGAGGATGGTCGAACCGGCCAGCATGCGGATCATCTCCCATCCGGCGACAGTCACGATGGACACGGAGGCGTTCCGTAGCGCGTGGACCGCCACCGTACGCCGCACCGGCATCCCCTTCGCACGCGCCACTTTGATCCACGGCCGGTTCAACTCGTCGATCATCGAAGACCTCGTGAGCATGGTCAGCTTGCCCGCCGAGGGGAGGGCCAGCGTGAGCGACGGGAGTATCAGATGTTTCCAGTCCCCTGTACCCGATGTCGGGAGCCATCGCAGCCACACCGCGAATATGAGAATGAACATCAGGCCCAACCAGAAGCCGGGCATCGACAGCCCGAACAGGCTCGACGTAGTCGCCACCCGGTCGAGGGCGGCGTTCGGTTTCAACGCCGCGATCGTCCCGAGCGGAATCGCGATGAGGAGCGCAATCAGCATGCCGAGCGCCGTCAGCTTGATCGTGTTCGGTAGACGTTCGGCCACGATCTTCAAAGCCGAGCGCTGCTGCCAGAGGGAGTTGCCGAAATCGCCGCGGACGGCGTGCGAGGCGTAGCGCACGAACTGCACCGGAATTGATGCATCGAGCCCGAGGGACTTGCGCAATTCGACGCGTGCCGACGCAGGTGCATCGATGGGGAGCATCAGGCGAACCGGGTCGCCGACCAAGCGGGTGACGACGAAGACAACCGCCATCACCCCAAGCACCACGAGCAGACCCTGGACACAGCGACGGATGATGTACCTGCTCATAGTTCACTTATGGGCTGCATCGTGACTTCTCCTCGTGATGATCGGGCCGTGCGGTTGTGTCG
>JAYUDQ010000708.1:0-8488 GCA_043739745.1 Acidimicrobiia bacterium
GTCATCGACATCGCCATGACGGAGACGGCGCGACTCGCCCACTACGTGCTGCCGGCCCAGTCCCAGTACGAGAAGTACGAGGCGACGTTCTTCAACTTCGACTTCCCGAAGAACGTGTTCCACCTCCGCCGGCCCGTCGTCGAGCCGCTCCCCGGCACGCTGCCCGAGCCGGAGATCCACGCCCGTCTGGTCGAGGCGCTCGGCTCGCTGACCGACGAGCAGCTCGCCCCATTGCGTGCGGCCGCAGCGACGAGCCGTGCCGCGTTCGCCGAGGCGTTCTTCGCGGCGACGACGGCCGACCCGGCACTCGGGGCGCTCGCACCGGTCGTGCTCTATCGCACCCTCGGGCCGACGCTTCCGGACGGCGCAGCGAGCGCGGCGATCCTGTGGGGCGCGTCGCACCGCTGCGCGCTGAACTTCCCGGAGAGCGTGAAGCGGGCGGGCTTCGACGGCGAAGGGCTCGAGCCGGGCGAGAAGCTGTTCGACGCCATCCTGGCCAGCCCGAGCGGTCTCACCTTCAGCGTCGACGACGACGAGGAGTCATGGCGTCGCATCGCCACACCCGACGGGCTCATCAACCTCAGCATCCCGGAGATGCTCGGCGAACTCGAAGGGCTGCGCAGCGAGACTCCCCCGGCCTCGAACGACCAGTTCCCCTTGGTCCTGTCCGCAGGCGAGCGCCGCAGCTTCACCGCAAACACGATCTTCCGGGACAACACCTGGCGGAAGAAGGACGCCGACGGCGCACTTCGGATCAGCACAGCCGATGCCGAGCGCTTCGGCCTCATCGACGGCGGCCGGGCCATGGTCACGACGGCTCGGGCTAGCGTCGAGGTGATGGTCGAGATCAATGACCGCATGCGCGACGGCCACATCTCGCTGCCGAACGGGATGGGCGTCGGAACCTCCGACGACGTGAAGGGCATCGCCCCCAACGAGCTCACCGACTCCGCCCATCGTGACTGGATTGCCGGGACGCCGTTCCACAAGCACGTGCCCGCCCGAATCGATGCGCTCGTATGAGGCCAGGCGCAGCCTTCGTATGACTGACGCGCCACTGCCATCGGGACGGGCCTGGATCGCCGCATTCGCGGCCGCGCTCGGAGTCGATGCGCCCGACGACGCCACGTTCGACGCGCTCCTCTCGCTCGCCGGCACGGCGGCACATTCGTCCGAGCGCATCGCCGCGCCGATCGCCTGCTTCCTCGCGGCGAAGGCGGGCATCGACATCGATCGTGCACAGACGATCGCGTCATCGCTCTCCGTTCCGGCCCGAGAGGGGTGAGCCGTGCGACGCACACGATTCGACCAGGACATCTGTCCGATCGCCCGCACCACTGACCTCATCGGCGACTGGTGGACGCCTGTGGTGATGCGCGAGGCGTTCTATGGCTGCCGCAGGTTCGATCAGTTCCAGGAACGCCTCGGCGTCAGCAGGGCCACACTCACCGAACGCCTGAACAGGCTTGTCGATGAGGGGATGCTCGACAAGATCCCCTATCAGACGAACCCCGTGCGCCACGAGTACCGCCTCACCGAGAAGGGTCGCGACTTCTACTCGGTGCTCGTTGCAATGTTCCGTTGGGGCGACCGCTGGCTCTTCGGCGACAAGGGCGCGTCCCTCGAGCTATACGACAAGACCACGGGCGAGACGGTGCGGCCGCTCGTCGTCGACGAGATCACCGGCGTCCCGATCGACGCTCGCCGCATCATGCTCAGGTCCCGTCGATGGGCGAAGGCGGCACCGAAGTGAAGGATCGGCCGGCCACAGGAGACACGGCGGTGCTTGTCCCTGTGAAGGCCTTCGGCGAAGCGAAGCGACGCCTGTCGAGCGCGCTCGATCCCGCGGCTCGTGCCGCTCTCGCCCGCCGGATGGCCGCGAACGTGGTTGCCGCCGCGGCACCCTTCGCTGTGGCGGTCGTCTGCGACGACGAGGACGTCGCGGCCTGGGCCCACGAGCACGGGGCCCTGGTCCTGCACGAACCCGGCAGGGGCCTCAACGGGGCCGTCGAATCAGGCGTAGAACAGCTTGCGACGGCAGGGTTCGGGCGGGTCGTCGTCGCTCATGCCGACCTGCCGCGGGCGCGCACCTTCGCGTGGGTTGCCGCGTTCGCAGGCATCACGATCGTCCCCGATCGGCGAAATGACGGCACCAACGTGCTGTGCGTACCGACCGACGCGGGCTTCCGTTTCACCTACGGCCCCGGATCGTTCGCCCGTCATCACGCCGAGGCACGACGCGTCGGGTCCGCGGTCCGGGTCGCGCCCGACCGACTGCTCGGTGCCGATGTCGACCTGCCGAGCGATCTCGCCGATCTGGTCACGTCCGACACGCTGATGATCTGCGGTTGACCGGTGAGCGTTCCCGACTCGTACGCCCTTCCGGACGTCCCCGGTCAGGTGTCCGTCGACCTGCCCACGCCGAAGCGGGCGCTCGCCATCGGTGCGCATCCCGACGACGTGGAGTTCGGCTGCGGCGGCACCGTGGCCAAGTGGGCCGACGACGGATGCGAGGTCTTCCATCTCGTACTCACCGATGGTTCGAAGGGCACCTGGGATCCTGAGACCGATCAGGCCGAACTTGTCGTCACCCGGCAGCGCGAGCAGCGAAACGCGGCGCGCATCCTGCGCGGCACGGCATCCGGCAGTGATGATCACGTCGTGTTCCTCGGCTGGATCGACGGTGAGCTCGATGGTGGGCTTCGTCAGCGATGGGACGTCGCCTACTGGATTCGCCGATTCGCACCTGATGTCGTGCTTGGTCACGATCCATGGCGCCGTTACCGCATCCATCCCGACCACCGTCACGCCGGGTTCCTCACCACCGACGCGATTGTTGCGGCGCGCGATCCGAAGTTCTTCCCTGAACAACAACTCGCGCCGCATCGCCCGTCGAGCCTGCTGTTGTGGGAGGCCGATGCGCCCGACCACGTCGAGCGAATCGACGGCGTCCTCGACCGCAAACTGCATGCGCTCCTGGCCCATGAGAGCCAGTACGAGACGACGATGCACGTCGCTCGACCGACGGCGTCGCCCACGACGTCAACGCACCTCACGGCCGAGTCAAATCCGCAGATCGCCCAGTTCCGGGCCGCGCTCGGCGACCGGGCTCGGGAAGCAGGACGCCTCGCCGGGGTGGAAGCCGGCGAGGCGTTCAAGCACATCCTGAATCTGTAGCAATTGCTGCGCGATCGGTCGCTCAGGCGGCCGATCGCACGATGCTCATTTCTTCTTTGCGGAAGCCCTCTTTGCCGAAGGCGCCTTGGCCTTGGCCGGCACGGACTTCTTGGCCGGAGCCTTGACCGCAGCGACGGTCTTCTTGGCCGGAGCCTTCTTGGCCGCGACCTTCTTGGCCGCAGCAGGCTTCGCAGCCTTTGCCGGAGCCTTCTTGGCCGCAACCTTCTTGGCCGCAGCAGGCTTCGCAGCCTTTGCCGACTTCGCGGGAGCGGCCTTCGCTGCCCTTGCCGGAGCCTTCTTCACTGCAGCCTTCTTGGCCGGTGCGGCCTTCTTCACTGCAGCCTTCTTCGCTGGTGCAGTTTTCGCTGCTGCCTTCTTGGCGGCCATCGAAATCACTTCCCTTTCTTGGCCGGAGCGGCCTTTGCGGCCTTGGCAACGGGCTTCGCCTTGGCCTTTTCGTTGACGGCGGCCTTGAAGCCCGAGCCGGCAGTGAACTTGGGAGCCTTCGAAGCCTTGATCTTGATTGCCTCGCCCGTCTGCGGGTTTCGACCGGTGCGCGCCTTTCGATCCGAAACGCTGAACGTACCGAAGCCCGGGATTGTCACCTTGTCACCTCCGCGGACCGTGTTCTCGACGATGTCGATGAGCGCGTTGACGGCCTTCTCGCTGTCAGACTTGGTGAGTCCTGCCGATCCGGCTACCGCCTCGATCAGTTCTGTCTTGTTCACCCGCAACCTCCTGGTGCATTGAATGGGTTGAAGAAGAAGACATGAATGGCGATCGCAAGTCAAGCATTGCCACTGTTTGCAAGGGTTCTGAGGGGTAGCGTTCCCCAGAACCCAATGCCCGTAGGGGTTGTGGGGTTTTGGAAAGAATCCGTGACCTTGGTCACTTCATATGCGAACGTATCACCTAAATAATATGTGTACACATTAACTCGCAGAATTCGCGGTAGCGCAGTCGAAACGGCCGGTCGTTAGGCTCCTGCAAATGCATCAGGACCACGACATCAGCTGGTACCCCGTCCCCGACGCCGACGATCTCCCTGAGGACCTCACGAAGCTCTTTGCGAAGGCGCGCTCCGCGATCGGCTTCGTGCCGAACGTGTTCCAGGCGATGTCGTTCCGACCCGACCATATGCGCGCTTGGTTTAGTCACTTCAAGCTCCTCCACGTGCCGTCGGCGAACCTCACGGCTGCGGATCGGGAGATGATCGCCGTCGTCGTATCCATGGCCAATGGATGTCTCTATTGCCTCGTGGCCCACGGTGCTGCGCTTCGCGACGCACTCGGCGATCCGGTACAGGCGGATCGGATCACCCTCGACTGGCGTCGTGCCGGGCTCGACGCGCGCAGCCGCGCCATCTGTGACTATGCGGAGAAGATCACGAAGCGACCGACCGAAACGACCCGGGAGGACATCGCGCACCTCCAGTCGTTCGGGTTCACACCGCAGGAGACGTGGGACATCGCCGAGATCGCAGCCATGTACAACTTCACCAACCGCCTGGCCATGGCCACCGGACAAATGCCCAACCGCGAGTACCACGCGGCCTCGCGCTGAATTGGACCCCCTCGTCGCGGCTCCGCACCACCAGAGGGCGGTGCTTACAGCGTCGCTGCGCTGATGGCTTCAAGGGCCTGATCGGCAGCGGCCCGAGCCCGCGTTGCGGAGGGCACAGCATTCAACAGGATGCTGAACGTGACCGCCCGGCCCGACGCGGTGATCGTGTACCCGCTGATGCCGACCACGTTGTCGAGCGCCCCCGTCTTCGCCTGCACCTTGGCTGCCGCCGACGTCTTGCACATCCGGGAGCGCAGTGTGCCATCGACGCAGGAGATGGGGAGCGCATTGCGGAGGTCGGCCGCTACGCTCGATCCGGCAAGCCTCTGGAGCCACTGGACCTGGCCGCGAGCAGTCGACCGGTTCGCCGACGACAGCCCTGAGCCGTCGACCTGCACAGGCGCGACGATGCCGAGGTGCGCGAACTCCTTGGCGATCACGGCAACACCGTTGGCCGTCGTACCCGAACCATTCACGGCACCGAGCTCCTTCGCCAACAGCTCGGCGTAGGTGTTGTCCGACTTCTTCAGTGTCTGGCGGACGAGGTCACGCAGAGGACCGGAATTGACCGACGCGAGAACGGGGCCACCCGCGGGCAGTGTCCCCCGACGCGACACACCGAGGACCGCAATGCCCTTCCCCGTGAGCGCGGCACGGAAGCGCTCGAGGTTGGCCAAGCCGGGGTCCTTCTCGTTCCGATGGTTCCCGTCGACCGCGAATGCGCCGAGGATGCCGACCTCGCCTGGCGTGAAACTCGGCTTCCAGCCGACCACAACGGTCTCGTCATCGAAATGCGAATCGTCGACGACCAGCCCACCCTGCACGCTGCGCACGCCGCTCCTGAACACTGCATCGGCAAGCGATCGCAGCTGTGCGACACCGAAGGACGGGTCGCCGCTGGCCTTCACCACCAGGTCGCCGTTGAGCACGCCGTCGGCGCCGACCAACGTCGATGCGCGGATCTCGGTGGTGTAGCGGTAGTCACCGCCCATCATGAGCAGCACAGTGCCGGCGACGTAGAGCTTCTGGGTCGATGCCGGCACTCTCGCAGCATCAGGGTCGCGTTCGTAGACCGACCCGATGCCGTCGATGGTCACCAGCACGCCGGCCGAGCCGGCCCGGGCGTTCGCAAGCGCCCTGTCGATGCGCGAGCGGAGATCGGGGACGGTAGCAGCGCCTGCGACGACGGTCGTTGCGGTGGTAGCGGCACCCGGCTTCACCGTTGTGGCGGAAACCGTCGTGGGCCCGGGAGCCTGCGTTGCGCCCGGCGAGGTTCCGCCGGGCGAGGTTCCGCCGGGCGCAACGATGATCGGGAGCGCAGTCGTGGTGGTCTCCTGCGGCCCGTTCCCGGCCTGGATCGGTGGAATCGTGGTCGCGAGCACGGCCGTCGTTGCCGGCACGGTGGTCGAGCTGTCCGTCGGCACGTCGCTGACGACGCCCGTGACCGGCGGGCCACCCACCGGAACCTGGCGATCGATCGCCTTGAGTCCGGCGGTTGCCGCAATCGACGTTCGCGGCCACACCGCAGCCAGAACGACCACGGCCAAGACGCCGATCCAACGCCTGCGGCGCGGCCAAGTCATCGACGGACTACGACGCCTGTGTCGTCGCATCGCCTCGGAGCGCGGCGAGGCGCTGCTCGACGTCTCGGAGACGATCGCGGGCGGCCGCATGCAGGGTCCCGGCCCGTCCGTACAGATCGGCGGCCTCCTCGATGCCGATGTCGCCGCGGTCCATCGCATGCGCGACCGACTCGAGCTCGGCGACGAGCTCCTCGAAGGTCATGGTGTTGAGTTCCATCACTGCTCCTGTCCTACGGCAGGTGTTGCCACGTGCGTGACCTCCCGTTGCTGCGTCGAAGGAAGCTGCTGGGTCGAAGAATGTTGCTGCGCAAGAGAAAGCTGCTGCGTCGAGGAAGGCGGTAGTTCGGCGGACGGCGACGGGCCGTCGACCACGGCCGAGAATCGACCATTCGCGACCTGGACACCGATCACGTCACCGGCCTGGACCTGATCGCCGGCCCGTACGACCGCTCCGTCGGCGGTGCGGACAACGGCATAGCCGCGTTCAAGCACCCGCACCGGCGAGAGCGCCTCGACCCGCTGACCCAGGCCGTCGAGCTGCAACGAGGCGCGTCGGACGCGCTCGTCCACGCCACGGGACCAGTCGATGGCCGCAAGACGCGCCCCCGCCCGCGCCGAGTGCCGAAGCATCGCGTTCGACCAGTCGATGGCCGTCAGCCGAGCCTCGGACCGGGCCGACAGCCGGAGCACCGCGTTGGACCAGTCGACGCGTGCGAGCCGATCGGCGGACCGCTCGAGCCTTCGATCGAGTGCGGTCTGCCATGCCACACCGACGAGACGCCGGCTGCCCCGCTCCATCACCTGGGTGAGCATGTTCCGCGCATGGTCGAACGCAGAATCGATGCGGGCGCAGAGCACCGCCCGCTCGGGCACCACCATGGCCGCAGCGATCGACGGCGTGCCGGCCCGCGCATCAGCCACGTCGTCGCTGAGCGGGCGGTCGCCGTCGTGGCCGATCGCCGACACGATCGGCACCTGCGACGCGGCGATGATCCGGCAGAGCTGCTCGTCGCTGAAGGGGAGCAGCTGGGTCGGATCGCCGCCGCCGCGGGCAAGCACGATCACGTCAACGACATCGATCGAACGGTCGCGTTGAAGCAGATCGATGCCGGTGATGAGTGACTCGACTGCGCCCTGGCCCGACACCGTCACTTCGAGGAAGCGCACCGGGTACCCGGGGAACCGCGCCGCAACCACGGACTCGATGTCCTTCCGGACCGCGGCCTCGGTGCCACACAACACGCCGATGCAGCGCGGGAGCATCGGGATCGGCCTGCGCGCCCGGTCGAGCAGCCCGTCACGCCGAAGACGCTCCCGCGTCTCGGCGATCATCGCCGCGATCGCGCCCGAGCCGACCGGGACAACCTCTTGCGCGGTGAGCTGCAGCGCGCCACGGTCGACGATCATCTCGATGGTGCCGGTGACGGCGACCCGCTCGCCCTCCTTCACCCTGCAGTAGCGCTGACGCGAGGCAGGGACTGCGACCGACAGCTGGGCACCGCGATCGCGCAGGACGAAGTAGGTGCGATTGGCGCCGGACGTGGTCGGGCGATGGACTTCGCCCTCCACACTGATCTTGCCGACCTCAGCAATGGCGCGGGCCAACTCGCCGACGAGGCGCGTGAGCGACACCTGGCGCGTGATCGGCGCATCGAAGGGCAGGGCCTGGCTCACGGCGACATCCTTGCCCACGGGTGCGACAGCGACGGGCCAGCGGGCCGTTAACCCCCACGAGGCCGTACACTCAAGGTTCATCATGAGCGAAACCCTTACCGACGCCATCCTCACCGTGACCGATGCCGCGAAGGCGACGGTTCTCGATGCCCGCGCCGGCGAGCCCGATGCAGCCACGCTTGCGCTGTGGCTCGAGGTCTCGGGCACCGACCGATTCACGTACGAGATGTACTTCCAGCCGCTCAGTGAAGTCAACGAGACGGACACCATCGTCGAGGTCGACGGCGACCTGCGTGTCGTTGTTCCCGCCTCGAGCGTCGAGAAGCTCCGTGGTGCCACCCTCGATCTTGCAAGCGATGGCTCGGGCATGATGCTCAGCAACCCGAACGAGCCGAAGAAGCCCGAGCCCGTGAAGCCGTCGGGCACGCTCGACGGTCCGATCGCCGCGCGTGTCCTCGAGGTCATCGAGCGCGAAGTGAACCCGAGCATCG
>JAYUDQ010000709.1:0-8488 GCA_043739745.1 Acidimicrobiia bacterium
CGCCGAATCCACTCGCCTCGGCCAGTCGGGCCGTGGCCATGATCAGCTCCGGCGGCATGTGGCTTCCGAGGACGAGGCCCACCGGCGAGACACGTTCGCTCTTCATATCGAGGCACCCTCCACGGTTTGAGGCCCTCCGAGCCAGGGCTTGGGTTCCACTGTAAGGAGGGCAGTCGGCGTCGTCATTGGCGTCGCCGACGAAAATGGTCGTCGCTTTGTGCACCCGCGAGGTCGGCGGCCGCCTTCGACACGGCGGCCACGATCTTTTGGTACCCCGTGCAGCGGCACAGGTTGCCGGCCAGCGCGGTGCGGATCTGCTCGACGCTCGGGTCCGGTTCGCCGGACAGCAGCGCGGAGGCCGAGATCACGATACCGGGCGTGCAGAAGCCGCACTGCACGCCGCCCTCCTCCAGCATCCGCGCCTGGATCGTGCGCCCGACAGTGCCGTCGCCGACGCCCTCGATAGTGGTCACTTCCCGACCGGCGGCCTGGAGGGCCAGAGTGCAGCACGAGTTCACCGGCGTGCCGTCGAGGAGCACGATGCACGCCCCGCACTCCGAGTCGTCGCAGCCCTCTTTCGCTCCGGTCAGGCCCAGCTGCCGCCGGAGCAGGTCGAGCAGGGTCCGCTCGGCCTCGACTGCGGCCGAGTACTCGACGCCGTTGACGCGAACATTGAGGGCGTAGCTCACCCGGTTAGCTCCTTCGGTGCCCGCCAATGCCGGGTGGCCGGCACCGCCACCGCCCGTCCTGCGGCGCGGGCCGCGGCCACCAGCACCGCTCGTGCCGTCATGACAGCGACCATGTGGCGGCGGTAGGTGGCGCTGGCCCGGTTGTCGCTGATCGGCTGAGCGGCGTCGACCGCCGCCTGGCCCGCGGCGGCCGCGGCGTCATCGGGCCGGTGACCGACGAGGGCGCGCCCGGCGCCGGCGGCGATGAAGCACCGGGAGCCGACGGCGGTGAGGGCCACGGCCGCGGCCGTGATGGTGCCGTCGTCGTCGAGGGTGATGGCGCAGGCCGCTCCGACGACGGCGATCTCCATGGCGCGCCGGTACTCGAGGCGCACATAGGCGCTTCCTGACCGCGGCGCTGGCTGTGTGATCGTCACGGCGGTCAGCAGCTCATCGGGGGCGAGCACCGACTGCCCGGGACCGGTCCACAGGTCGGCCACCGCCACCGACCGGGTGCCCGCACGCGAGGCGAGTTCGGCCGTGGCACCGAGCACAAGCAGCGGGGACCCGGTGTCCATGGCCGGCGAGGCGTTGACGAGGTTGCCCCCAAGGGTGCCGGCGGCACGGGTCGAGGGGGAACCGACGATGGCGCTGGCATCGGCGAGCGCCGCGAACCAGTCGATCACGTGCACCGACGACGCCAGGTCGGCGTGGGTGGTGAGCGCCCCGACGCTCGTCGCCCCGTCGGCGAAGACCTCGATGCCGCGCAGTTGGGCCAGCCGGTGGAGGCTGACAATTGCGGCGGGCAGCGACCGTCTCCCCGACCGGTGGTTCACCATAGCGTCGGTGCCACCGGCCACGACGCCGGCGCGGCCGTGCTCGCGGACGGCGTCGAGGGCCTCCTCGAGATTCCCCGGGGCTACATAGAGGCGCCCGCTCATGGGTTGCCTCCGGGTTCGTGCAACGCTTCCCAGACCCGCTCCGGAGTCATCGGTAGCCGGCGGACCCGGCGGCCGGTGGCGGCGGCGATAGCGTTGGCCACGGCTGCGGGCGGCGCCACCACCGGCGGCTCACCGACGGCGCGGGCGCCGTGCGGGCCACCCACCGGCGCCGGGCCGCCGACGAACGCCACGGTGATGGGCGGCGCGTCGAGCGCCGTCGGGAGCTTGTAGTCGACGAGGGTCGGGTTGAGCTGGTGGCCCGCCTGGTACTGGCTGCCCTCGAGCAGCGCGAACCCTATGCCCTGGACCACGCCGCCCTCGACCTGCCCCTCGGCGCCGACTGGGTTGAGGACGCGGCCGAAGTCGTGGGCGGCGACCCAGTCGAGGATCTCCACGACGCCGGTCTGGCGGTCGACCCGAACGCGGGCGACGTGGCAGAAGAACGACGGCGCCGCGAACGCCGAGTAACCGAGCCGGCCCACGCAGCCGCTGACATCGTGGGCGGGCGTGGGGATCGGTGTCCCTGAGCCCTTGCCGAGTAGGAGCTCGCCGCGGTGGGCCTTGGCGGCGAGGACGGCGATGGGAACCGACGACCCGGGAGTTCCGCGGACGCGGGCGACACCGTCGACAAGCTCGAGGTCGTCCGGCGCCGCCTCCAGCTCGTCGGCGGCGAGTCGGAGCAACTCGTCGCGCACCTGCCGGGCAGCGTCCATCACGGCCCGTCCGTTGTTCATCGTGGTCTGGCTCCCGGCGCTGCCGAGGTCCCACGGCCCGGCGCTCGTGTCCTGGTAGACGATCGAGAACTGCTCCGGGCGCATACCAAGCTCCTCGGCGGCCAGCAGGGCGAGGCCCATGACGGATCCGCTGCCGTTCTCCTGGGCGCCCGTGACGATCGTGCCGCTGCCGTCGCCGTTCAGCTTGACGTACGCGCCAGACGGGGCCGGAAGGCTGAACCACCAGCCACACGCCACCCCGAACCCCTCGCCCTCGGGGAGGGCCTGCCCGTGCCCGGCCAGCGCGAGCGCCCGATTGAGGCAGTCGACCGGCGTCGGGTCGTCGAAGCGCTGACCGGTCTGGCCGGTGTCGCCGTCGACCACCAGGTTCCGGCGCCGGAACTCGACAGGGTCGAGGCCCAGGCGTTCGGCGATAACCTCGGTGTGTTGCTCGAC
Source organism: Acidimicrobiia bacterium (assembly GCA_043739745.1). Taxonomy (GTDB): domain Bacteria; phylum Actinomycetota; class Acidimicrobiia; order Acidimicrobiales; family JANYDT01; genus JAYUDQ01. The sequence goes on from JAYUDQ010000709.1 coordinate 2,779, forward strand.
GGCCCAGCATGTCTGCGGACCGCCGGGCGCCCGCACCGAGCCGGCCGGCGTTCGGTTCGTGTACACGGTGTGGACCTCGGCGCTCAGGTTCGGGATCCGGTACGGGCCCTGCACCATCATCAGCCCGATCTCGGCGGCGAACAGCCCGTCGCCCGTGTACGCCCCGCCGTCGAGCACGATGCGAGCCCTCCGGGCGGTGATCGTGCCATCGCGGCGTACGCCCGTCTCGATGTCGATGACGGCAGCGTGGCGAACCTTGTCCGTCGCCAGGAACTCCTCGCGCCGGTTCAGTACGAGCTTGACCGGGCGCCGGGTGACCCTGGCGAGGAGGGCGACGTGGGCCTCGAAGTGGAAGTCGCACTTCCCACCGAAGCCGCCGCCGAGGTGCGGGACGATGATGCGCACGTTGCTTTCGGCGATACCGAGCGTCTCGGCGACGCCGGCACGGGCGGGGAACGGCACCTGCGTCGTGCTCCAGATCGTCACCCTGTCGCCCTGCCACTCGGCGATCACGGCGTGCGGCTCGATCGGGACGGCGTGGGCCATGTCGCTGCAGTACCGCTCGGACACGATCACCTCGGCCTCGGCGAAGCCGGCCGCCACGTCCCCCTTCTCCGACGTCATGTGGCCGCAGTCGTTGCCGGCACGGTCCACGCCGGGCTGCGTGACGTAGGACGCCCAGTGCTCATGCACCAGCGGAGCGTCCGGCGCGAGGGCGGCCTCGGCGTCGAGGATCGGCTCAAGATCCTCGTACTCGACGTGCACGAGGCGGGCGGCCTCTCCGGCGATCTCCGGAGTCACCGCCGCCACCGCCGCCACGATCTCGGCCTCGAAGCGGACCTCGGATGCCGCGAACAAGGTGCGGTCCTTCACGAACATGCCATATCGGACACCGGGCGCGTCGTCTTGCGTAATCACGGCGAGGACGCCCGGGAGCGCTCGTGCCTCCGCTGTGTCCAACCGCACGATGCGTGCCCGCGGTCGGCCGGCGTAGACGAACCGGGCGTGCAGCATCCCGGTGAGGGTCATGTCGGCCGTGTACCGCGCCTGGCCGCTGACCTTCTCCGGCCCGTCGGCGCGCAGCACCCGACTACCGATCACGGACGTCACGGCGCACCACTCTCGGCCAGAGCGCCCGACGAGCCCGGGTCGGGGATCACGAGGTTGCCCCACTCGTCAACCTCAAGGTGTTGGCCCGGGTGGACGAGGGTGGTGGTGGATGGCTCCTCGACGATGAGCGGCCCGGCGAGGCGGGCGCCTCTGGGCAGCAGGTCGCGCTCGTAGACCGCGCAGTCGAGGACCCCGCCGACGTCGAAGTCGACGGCCCGCACGCCCTTGCGGGCATCGGTCACGGACCGGCCGTCGTCGGGGAGGCGCGCCGGTGCCGGATGGTCGGTGGGGAGGGTCGCGGTAGCGTGAAAGTTGACGATCTCGATGGGGTCGTCCAGCCGGAATGTGTACAGCTGCTCGTGCGCCCGGTGGAAGGCTGCCTCGATCTCGGCGATGGTGGTGGCGTTGGTCACCGGCGCCACCACCGTGTGCTCCTGGCCGACGTAGCGCATCTCCAGGTGGCGTTCGAAGCGCGGCGTCCCGCGCCGCCCGGTCGCACCTTCATCGAGCTCACGGGCGGCCTCTTGCTCGAGGTCGGAAAACACGCCCTCGATCTCGCTGCCCGCGTCCGCGGTGCGGCACACCCGGGTGCGCACCAGGTCCACGCGGGGGTCGGTGACCAACATCCCCCACGCCGAGAAGTAGCCGGGGAACGGTGGTATCACGACCTTCTTCACTCGCAGCTCGGCGCCTAAGGCGGCGGCGTGCATCGCGCCGCCCCCGCCACAGGCCACGAGCACGAAGTCGCGCGGGTCGTAGCCCCGCCGGACCGAGACGAGGCGAAGGGCGCTGATCATCTTGGCGTTGGCCAGCCGCACGACCCCGCTGGCTGCTTCCCGAGCGGTGAGACCGAGTCGTCGGCCGAGGCGGTCGAAGGCCTCGACAGCTAGCCCCGGCTCGACCCGCAGTTGCCCGCCGAGGAAGTAGTCGGGGTTCAAGACCCCCGCCACCAGCTCGGCGTCGGTCACCGTCGGCTCGTGTCCGCCCCGTCCGTAGCAGACGGGTCCGGGCTCGGCGCCCGCGCTCTGCGGCCCCACGTGGAGGGCGCCCGCGTCGTCGACCCAGGCGATCGACCCGCCCCCGGCGCCAATTTCGACGACGTCGGTCACTGGCACGCTGATCGGGTAGCCGGCATCGTGCTCGGACCGCTCGATCCAGTACTCGACGGTGGTCTTCGGGCTGCCCCCCTCGATGAGGGAACACTTGGCCGTGGTGCCACCGACGTCGAAGTGGATCACGTCGAGTTCGCCGATGAGCCGGCCGATGAATGCAGCGCCAATGATGCCGCCGGCGGGCCCCGACTCAACGAGGTTGATCGGCAGGCGACGGGCCCTCGGGAACGTGGCTGTCCCCCCGCTCGACTGCATGACGTAGCCCGTGGCCCGCAGGCCGCGCCGCGCCGTCCGCTGGGCAAGGTCGTCGAGGTAACGCTGCACGACGGGCTGGACGTAGGCGTTGAGAGCGGCTGTGTTCGATCGCTCGTACTCGCGCCACTGCCGGGTAACGTCCGACGAGCAGCAGATACTGATGTCCGGCAGCAGGTCGGCCAGCCGCTCGGCGGCACGGCGCTCGTGCGTCGGGTTCACGTAGCTGTGCAGGAAGCAGATGGCGACGGCCTCGACCTCGGCGTGGCGGCACGCCTCGGCGATCTCCTCAAGCTCGCCTTCGCTCATCGGCACCAGCACCTTGCCGTCGACGTCGACCCGCTCCGTGGCCTCGAAACGGAGCCGCCGTGGTACGAAGGGCGTCGGCTTGCGGTAGCGGAGGTTGTACATGTCGCGCCGGTTGCCACGGGCGATCTCGATCACGTCGCGGAAACCGCGGGTGGTCACCAGAGCGACGCGCGCCCCCTTCCGCTCGGTGATGGCGTTGATGACTACAGTGGTGCCGTGCACGAAGAATGAGGCGTCGGCGAGGTCGACGCCGCCGGCCACGATGGCGTCGAGGACGCCTTCAGCGAACGCTGGCGGGGTGGATGGCACCTTGGCCGCTCGCACCGCCTGCGCGGTCTCGTCGAAGACCACGAGGTCAGTGAACGTCCCGCCGACGTCCGTGGCTACCCGCAACGCCACGTCTATCTCCTCGCCGCCCGCATCGCCGACGTCGCCCTCGGGTCGAGGGTGTGCGTCACGGGGTCGACCACGACCCCGTACTCGGTCTCCGCCTGATCGACGGTGATGTAGCCGTCGATGACGTCACCGGCGACCAGGTCGGGCTCACGGTCGAAGGGGTAACCATACCCCCCACCCGTGCCGGTCACGATCCGCACGAGCTGACCGGGCTGGAGATCTCGCCGCCGGACCCGGCCGGCACGTGTCGGAGCGGCACCGTCCTCGCAGAACTCGAAGTAGTTGGCGGTCCCGTCGCCGCCGCCCCTCAGGCCCCACGGCCGACGCCGGGCACCCGTCATGCTCCCGTAGGCAACGGCGCCGTTGTCGTCGAGCACGCGGTATTCTCGCACCAGACCGAAGCCGCCGCGCCGTCGACCGGCACCGCCACCGGCCGCGCAGTTTAGTTCGTAGCGCTCCACCCTGAGCGGAAAGCGGGCCTCGACCACCTCCACCGGAAAGTTGTAGGTGTCGCCGTCGGTCGTGGCGATCAGCGCGCTCTCGCCGTCCGCGTCGGTGCTCGCTCCCCAGCCTCCGTTGTTGGGTTCGGCCAGTACGAACGCGTCGGCGCCGCGGCCGATGATGTAGCTCACGCACAGGCTCATATAGCTCCCGGCAGAGAGGCGGTCAGGCAGGACCGGCGCGAGGGCCTTCCACATGAGCTCGGTGGCGCACGCGCTGGCCTCGTAGTACCACCCGGTCGGGGCGGGGAGGGCGGCGCTGAACACAGTGCCGTCGGGACACACGATCGACAGGGCCCGGAAGCAGCCGTCGTTGCTGCGGGTCTGCGGCGTGGTAATCGCTCGGAACACGGTGCGGCACGCCGACTCGAGCGCGCTCCGAGGGCAGTTGATCGGAGCTGCGCGCTGGAGTGCGGACCCGGTGAAGTCGGCCACGATCCGGTCGCCGTCCACCACGACCCGGACCATGATCGCGATGTCCTCGTCGGTCACCCCGTCGCCGTCGATCGTGTCCGCGGCGACGTAGACACCGTCGGGGATCTGCCGGATCCGCTCACGGGCAAGTTGGTCGGCGTGGTCGAGGAGCGCCGATGCCACCGCGGCCAGCGTCTTGACGCCGTACCGCTCGCACACCTCCTGGAGGCCGCGCTCGCCGATACGCACGGCCGCCGTCCCCGCCCGCAGGTCCCCGATGGCGAGCCGAGGCGTGCGTACGTTGGCCTCGATGATATCGAGCACGGTCGCCTCGAAGCCGTCGCGCCGGGCCACCCGCACGCAAGGGAGGCGAATGCCCTCCTGGAATATCTCGGTGGCGTCGACGGGGATGCTGCCGGGCACGCTCCCGCCGGTGTCTATCCAGTGGGTGATGCTCACGGCGAAGGCGACTATGTCGTGATCCACGAACACCGGCGCCACGAGGCAGACGTCGCAGACGTGGGTGCCGCCGCCGTACGGGTCGTTCGTCAGGAACACGTCGCCCGGCTTCATCGTGCCAGGCGGGAACTTCTGCATCACGCGACGCACCTGCGGGCCGAAAGTGCCGGTGAAAAGCGTGAGGCCGTTCGTCTGCGCCAGGACGCGTCCGTCGGTGTCCGTAAGGCCGCACGCAAAGTCTAGGACCTCGTAGACAATTGGGCTCATGCTCGTCCGGGCGAGCACGATGCCCATTTCGTCGGCGATCGCCGCAAGCTTGTCCTTCACGATTTCTTGTGTGAACGGGTCGAGTTGCGTCATCGTTGACAACTGGTCCTCCACGCGCTCAGACATAGTCGGGCCGGCGCGACTTGATCGGGCTGTCGAGCAGGGCCCCGACTGCCCGGACTCGGATGCGCACCGCGGGGTCAACGAGGTAGGAGAACGGGACTTCGTCGACCTCGACGATCTCGACGCGCCGCGGGTCCGCCCCCGCTCGGACGGCGCGGGCGAACGCCTCATCGCAGGCATCGTCGATGGCCACGCTCTTGCGATCGGGTCGGTTGGGGCAGATGCGTTCGGCCGATCCGCTGACCGGCGCGATGGCGGCCCCGATGGCGTTGGCCACGTCCCGGTTGACCGGGCGGATCACCTCACTGACGCCGATGACGTGGTCGGGGACGAGGGCCCCCGCGCCGCCCACGACGACGAGCGGCCAAGGTTCGGACGTGAGCCGCATGCGGTCGACGCCGTCGGCGATGACGGCCTCGGCCTCGGCTAGGGCGCTGGCCAGGCTCTCACGCCGGCTCAATGGCACCCGGTGGGTGCCCAGGTCCATTCGGCCCGCGTCCACGGCGGCGTCGGTGAGCGTCGCCGTCGAGCCGCCGAACACGAGCGCCTCTGTGGCGAGCCGGTTCCCGACGCTCTCACCAAGCCGGGCATGACGGCCGGCGACATTGATCCGGGTGCCGCCACCGAGCCGGACACTCAGAATGTCTGGCATCCGGAAGTTGGTCTCGACAGCGCCGATTGCCACCGGAGACGAGGATTCGTGGGGGAAGCCGCGGACCAGGACGCCGATGTCCGCCGACGAGCCGCCGACGTCGACCACGACCGCAT
>JAYUDQ010000710.1:0-3312 GCA_043739745.1 Acidimicrobiia bacterium
CCGCCGGTGTCCATCGCCTGCAGGACGAGCAGCACACTGCGTGAGCCTTCTGCATGGAGCCGATCCTGAAGCTCGCGGAGGCGTTCACGCAGTCGCCTCGTGGCGTTCTCGCCGGCCTTCCGCTCGCTGCCCTTGTCGCCCGGAAGCGGCGCCTCGGGGGTGGATGCGGGGTCGACGCCTGCCAGCTTGAACTTCTTGCCGGGCGCCACCCGCCACGCGTCGAGCCCTTTGGCCTTCGGAAAAGTCACGAGTCGGCATCGTAGGTGGTGATTCCGGGGCAAACTGGCCCCGGGCGGTTTCGTATCCCGAACCCGGCGCTGAGCGCAGAAGCCCCGATCGGTCGTCGTACGGCGGTAGCGTCTTCGACGCCCGACGCTCCCAAGGGAGCTCGATACAGGAGCAGTTGCATGACCCCCAACGCCACTTCCCGCAATCGTCCCCCGCGTTTCCCACTGTCACGAATCGGTCGAGTCATGCTCGCCGCGGCCTTCTCGGTGAGCATGGTTGCCCTGCCCGTCGCTGCTGCGACGAAGACCACCAAGAAGAAGGTGAGCGCCACGGCCAAGAAAGGCGCCACGGCCACCAAGTCGAAGGTTCCCAACAAGACCCAGTACTCCCCGAACGGCCGCGCGCCGAAGCCGGCCGGCCCGTTCCTGTGGGAGTCGCAGTCACCGGATGCCTCCTTGCCGAGTGTCGGCAGCTTCGAGGCTGCGACCACGGCGATCGTCCCGAACAACAAGCTCTTCAAGCTGCTCGTCATCGGCTCCGATGCGAGGCCCGGCGAGCCCTTCATGCGCACCCGCGGCGACTCGCTGCACATCTTCCTGTGGAACCCCGCGTTCAACAAGGGCATCCTCATCGGCATCCCCCGCGACTCCTATGTGACGCTGAAACCATCGGGCAAGAAGGGCAAGATCACCGGCGCCCTGTCGGCCGGGGGCCCTGAGGGCGTGCTGGCGACGGTCAATGCGCTTTCCGGACTGAACATCAACAACTACGTGGTCACCGGGTTCGCTGGTTTCACGAACATGGTGAACGACATCGGCGGCGTGAACGTGCTCGTCGACCCGGCCATGAACGACATCTACTCGGGTGCCACGTTCCAGAAGGGTTGGTTCGCCATGAACGGCGATGCCGCGCTCGCCTTCAACCGCAACCGCAAGACGGTGGCGAACGGCGACTTCACCCGCTCGGCCAATCAGGGCAAGTTCCTGCTCTATTCGATGGCCAAGCTCCGCGAGGAGGTCAGCGACGTGCCCGGCCTCGTGAACTGGATCGTGTCGTTCAAGAAGAACGCGGCGACGAACCTGAAGCCGAGCGAGCTGCTGATCCTGGCCCAGATCGCCCGCAGCATCGACCCGGCCAACATCCAGAACGTCGTGCTGTCAGGGAAGAACGGGAAGGTCGGTACGGGCAAGACGGCCGAGGATGTCGTCAACCTTGATCCGAGCTACGCCGGGTTGTTCGTCGACGTCGGTCGCGACGCGGTGAACGACGGCAAGTAGCGACAGGCGTGGCCGGCTCCTTACGCGAAGTAGCGGAAGAGCAGCTCGGCCACGCAGCTCGGCTTGGCCGCACCTTCGCACTCGAACGTCGCCTCGACGGTGACCTGAAGACCGCCCGAGACGTCCTCCACGTTGACCAGCTTCGCCCCGACCCGGAGGTTCGCCCCGACGGGTACCGGTGACGGGAAGCGCACCTTGTTGGCGCCGTAGTTCACGCCCATGGTCACACCCTCGACCTTGAGGACCTGGGCCAGCAGCACCGGCGCCAGCGAGAGCGTCAGATAGCCGTGGGCGATCGGTCCGCCGAACGGACCGGCCTTGGCCCGCTCCACGTCGATGTGGATCCACTGGTGGTCGCCGGTCGCGTCCGCGAACTTGTTGACCTGCTCCTGGCTGACCGTGTGGTAGCCGGAGTACCCGAGGTGCTCGCCGATGTGGTCTTTGATGGTGTCGAACTGCAGGGTCGTCATGTGCTGAACCCTACGGGCTCGCTCGCCGGCACTGCCAGGTCGGCCTTCGCTCGGGCCGCGAGCTGGCCGCACGCGGCGTCGATGGTCGTGCCGCGGTTGCGTCGGACGGTGGCGTTGACCCCGAGCAGCTCGAGCTCGTCACGGAATTCGCGTACCCGCCGGGGGGACGAGCCAACAGTGGCATAGCCAGGAGTCGGGTTCAGCGGGATCAGGTTCACATGGCCGTGCAGCGGGCGGGCGTACGCGGACAGCTGGCGGGCGTCGGCCGGTGAGTCGTTCACACCGGCGATGAGGGCCCATTCGAAGGAGACGCGGCGACGGGTGGCCTCGAAGTAGTCAGCGCATGCGTCGGCCAACATGGCGAGGGGATACGTGCGGTTGATGGGGACCAGCTGGTTGCGCTTCTCGTCATCGGCTGCGTGCAGCGACACGGCGAGGTTGACCGGGAGGTCCTCGTCCATGAGCTTGCGGATGCCCGGGACGATGCCGACGGTGGAGATAGTCAGGTGCCTCGACGAGAGGCCGAGCTCGTCGTGGAGGGCCTTCACCGAACCCCAGACGGGCGCGTAGTTCGCCATCGGCTCGCCCATGCCCATGAACACGACGTTCGAAAGACGGCGGCCGTCGTTCTGCGCGCGGCGGCGGGCCCGCACGACCTGCTCGACGATCTCGCCGACGCGGAGCTGGCGCTGGAAACCTGCCTGACCGGTGGCACAGAACCCGCATCCCATGGCGCAGCCGGCCTGCGACGAGATGCACACGGTCGAGCGCTCGGGGTAGTGCATCAGGACGGTCTCGATCTGGGCACCGTCGTGCAGCGCCCACAGCCACTTGATGGTCTGGCCGTCCGTGCTGGTGGTCTCTTTGGCCAATTCGAGGGACGGGCCCAGGTCGGCTTCGTCCGTGAGACGCCCACGCAGGACCTTCGGCAACGTGGTCATCTCGTCAGGTTCGAGGCCCTGCTCGTAGAGGCCCTGCCAGACCTGCTTCACCCGATAGGCGGGCTCACTGGAAAGCAGTTCGGCCAGGTCGTCCCTGGCGAGGTCAAACCGCCGGCGCAGCACCGCCTTTGGGGCACGGGGGCTGATGCTGACGGTCTCGTCCACAACGCGAGGTTACGGGCTATACCCCCCGTGAGCGCGCGTGGCCCGACGGTCCGAGCGTGACTGAGGCCCGAACCCGGCGGCGTGAGCCGGTACGCTGCGCGCATGGCCCTGATCGGCGTCGTCGTGCTCGCATCGCTGGTGCTCATGGCGCTGGCGTTCGTGAACCGCAAGCGCTGAGTCAGCCTGGCGACTGAAGCCGACGCCCCCGGCCAATCTGCCGAGGTTCCGTCC
>JAYUDQ010000711.1:0-19500 GCA_043739745.1 Acidimicrobiia bacterium
GATCTCCTCGTCGTCGACGTGGTGGCGGTGGTGGTGGTGGTGGTCGGCCTCGTCGTCGACGTGGTGGCGGTGGTGGTGGTGGTCGTGGTGAATGGCTCGGTCGTGGTGGTGTTCGTCGGGCGCGTCGTGGTGAACGAGGTGGTGGTGGGGGCCGTCGACGTCGTCGTCGTCGATCGGACCGCAGTCGTCGACGTGGAGGTCGCCGGGCCGGTCGTGGTGGCGGACGGAGGGGACGTTGTGGGGTCGGGTGGTGCCGTCGTGACAACCGACGCGATGCTGATCGTGGCGGCCGTCGTCGGGTCCACGTCGGGGCCGGTGGTCGACGGCGCGACCCCGGGAGCCGGCGCGATCGTCGAGCTCACCGAACGGGCGGAACTCGGAACGGTCGATGCCGACCTGGTTCCCGTCGTCGAGGTGGTCGAAGGGAACGGGCGGGAGGTTGGCACCGTCGGCCGAGCGACCGTCGTGGTCGGACCGAGCCTCGTGGTGACCGGCCTCGTCGTGACCGGCCTCGTCGTGACCGGTGCGGTGGTCTGCGACGGGTCGCCCGAGTCGCCGGTGTCACCGGCGCCGCTCAGCGCGGTCGTATCGCTCGCATTAGCGCCTGCCGCCTGCCCGCCGAGGGGGTCGGTACCCGGCGGCGCGATCGTCGGGTCGCCGGCGACGGCACTCGTGTCGGCCGTGGTCGGGTCCGCCCCGGGGACTGCGCCAGCCGGAACCGTCGAGGTCACCGAGGCGTTCTGCGTTCGGATCGCCTCTCCCCTGACTTTGGCGATGCGCGCCGCGGCCCGTTCGACTCGATGGCTCACGGCCAGGTTGACGGAACCGGCCGCCGCCACTGACAGCGCGCCGTGCAGGGCGAGCTTCCCGAAACGGGAGGCGATGGCAGCGAGGGTGGGGGACGCGAAGGGCATGGTTCAGTCGGCGGAGCGAGTTTCCGGTGAGCGGCACGGACCTGAGCCGGATGCCCGCAAGACGATACCGGTGATGATCGGCAGACGGCACCCCCAAACACGCAAAGTGAGCAAATTGCTCATCGTTGCCCGTCGCTTTCGACCCGAAGCGGCGCAGTCCCACTCGTCGCGCCGGCTGGAGCGGCCGCAGCACGCACCCGCCCATCGGCGTGGAGCACGACCCGGACCGTAGTTCCCTCACGCGGCGCCGAGCGGATGTCGAGCACGGCACCTACCGCGTCCGCACGCTCACGCATCCCGGCCAGCCCGTAGGAATCCGGACGGCCGGAGCGGGCCGTGTCGAACCCGCGGCCGTCGTCCGTGATGACGAGCGTCGCCGAGGCCGTGGTCGCCGACCACCGAACGGACACGGAACTCGCCTTCGCATGGCGTTCGACGTTGTTCAGTGCCTCCTGCGTTATGCGGAGCAGTTCCAGCTCCACCATCGGCGCCCAGCGTGCACCGGGATGATCGACCTCGAACGACGTCGCAATCTCCGTCCGCTTCCCGAACCGCTCCACCAACTCCGCACCGACCTCCTCGAACGGTTCGGACTCCGAGATCCCGGTACGCAGCTGCCAGAGGGTGTCACGTAACTCCGCCACGGTCGCCCGGGCCTCGTCGTGCAGCGTGGCCAGATCCTCGTCGCCGCTGTGGCGAGCCCGGAGACGTTCAAGTCCGAAAGCCAGGTACGCAACGGCCGACCCCAGCCGGTCATGGATGTCGCGCGCCACGCGCGCCCGCTCGTCCTCGGCGCCGAGGAGGCGAAGGCGACGGAACCAGCGGCTGTTGTCGAGGTTGAGTCCGATCACATCGAGCGTGCGCCCCAGGTCGCGGACACTCTCCGCGTCGTAGGCGATCGCTCCGGTGCGTTCGAGCACGACGGCACCAATGACCTCGTCACGAACGACCAGCGGTCCAACCAGAGCGGTCTGCGAATCCCGATGCATCCCGCTCGGCGAGAGCCGCACGACGTGCAGCGGACCGGAATGCAGCACGATGCCCCGGATGGCAGCGGGGAGAGCCTCGGTGGGAAGGACGGCGTCGAGCGCATCCGGAGGGGTCCGTCCGACGGCATCCGGTACGACATCCGGCACCGCTTCCAGTTCGGCCACGACAAGCCAGCCTTCGCCGGCATCCTGACGCATCAGCACCGTGGCGTGGTCGGGCTGGAAAAGGGGTGCCAGCCGCTGGAGTGCCTCACGGGCCACGCTGTTCACGTCACGGACCACACCTCCCGCCCGGGTGAGCTGCGTCAGTTGCACCATCAGCGAGTTCGCCTCGCCGAGCCGCCGCGTTTCGCGTTCGGTCGAACTACGGCGTTCCTCTACCCGGCGGAACCGTTCAGTGATGATCCCTGCGGCCAGTCCGACAAGCACGACCGGCACCATCACGGAGGAGGCCCGGCCACTATCGCCGAGCGCGAATCCCTTCGCAGCCGCAGTGCCGAGGACACTCACCAGGATGGCCACAAGTGCGGCTGTCGCGGCAAGGAGTCCGGTCGCGAGGCCGACGGCGGCTGCGAGCACCATCAGGCTGCTCGTGAACGGACTCTTCCAGGCACCGCTCGACCCCACCGCACCGGCGACGATCACGACCTCCACGCCGAGCTGCGCCAGCCGCATACGGGGGGCCAGCCTCCCGAGCGGGCGCAAGGTACGCCACGTCGCGGCGAACATCACGATGGATGACGCGAAGGCGATGGTCCGATCGGCCCGCTCGGCTGCGGGCAGCGAGCTGAGGATCCCGATGAAGACCGCGACCCATCGGGCCACCACCAGCTCACGTTCGAGCAGGAGGCGTCCGTCGTCAACAGCGCTGAACGGTGAAATGGTGGGAGGCATCGATCCTCTTGGAGCAAACGGAGGGAGCGTAACGGCCCGGGCGTCTTCACTCGACGCCCGCACCGCCCCCGTCGTCGCGATCGCCGTTCAACGGGCATCATGGGCATCCGCCTCGAACTGCGGCTTCCTTGGAGGAACTGATGTCTTCAGCCCCAACATCACCGGCCATGCCCACCGTCGTGGGGTCGCCGACGTGGGCTGCAGTCGCAAGCCACGCGGACCGACTGCGCACAGTGCAGCTACGGGACCTCTTCGCCGCCGACCCGACCCGCGGGGCTGCCATGGCCGTCACCGCCATCGATCTGTACGCCGATCTGAGCAAGCACCTGCTCGACAGGGCCGCGCTCGACGCGCTGCTCGCGCTCCCCGAAGCTGCGAACCTACGCGCACAGATCGACTCCATGTTCATCGGTGCACATATCAACATCACCGAGGATCGCGCTGTCCTGCATACGGCGCTGCGTGCACCTCGCGGTGCAACGCTCATGGTCGACGGTGTCGACGTGGTCAACGAGGTGCACGACGTCCTCGACCAGATGGCCGCGTTCGCCGACCGGGTCCGAAACGGCTCCTGGAAGGGGGCAACCGGCACTGCCATTCGGACGATCATCAACATCGGCATCGGCGGGTCCGATCTCGGACCGGCCATGGCCTACGACGCCCTCGCTGCGTACCGCCAAGCCGGCCTGTCGTGCCGATTCGTGTCGAACGTCGATGGGGCAGATCTCTGGGGTGCTGTCGCCGGGCTTGAGCCGGCCGAGACGATGTTCGTCATCAGCTCCAAGACGTTCACGACCGTCGAGACGCTCACCAATGCCCGCTCGGCCCGCACATGGCTCGTCGACGCGCTCGGCGAGGAAGCTGTGCCCCACCACTTCGTCGCCGTCTCGACCAACGCGGAGAAAGTCGCCGAATTTGGCATCGACACTGCCAACATGTTCCGGTTCTGGGACTGGGTCGGCGGCCGTTATTCGTTCGATTCGGCCATCGGCCTCTCGCTGATGATTGCGGTCGGCCCCGACAACTTCCGGTCGATGCTTGCGGGCTTCCACGCGATGGACGAGCATTTCCGGACCGCACCTTTCGCCCAGAATCTGCCAGTACTGCTCGGCCTGATCGGCATCTGGTACGGCGACTTCCTGGGCACGCAGACCCATGTCGTACTGCCGTACAGCCACGAGCTCGGGAAGTTCTCGTCGTATCTGCAACAGCTCGACATGGAGAGCAACGGCAAGTCCGTCGATCGCAACGGCGCGCCCGTCGGCGTGCAGACCGGCCCGATCGTATGGGGCACTCCCGGCACGAATGGTCAGCACGCGTATTATCAGCTGATCCATCAGGGCACGATCCGCATCCCCGCGGATTTCATCGGCTTCGCCCGCCCGAACCACCCGCTCGACGTACACCACGATCTCCTGATGGCCAACTTCCTGGCCCAGACCGAGGCACTCGCTTTCGGCAAGACGGCCGATGAGGTACGGGCCGAAGGCGTCGCTCCGGCGTTGGTTCCCCACAAGACCTTTGCCGGGAATCATCCGTCGACCTCGATCCTGGCACCGCAGCTGACCCCGCATGTGCTCGGCCAGCTCGTCGCCCTTTACGAGCACAAGGTGTTCACGCAGGGTGCGATCTGGAACGTGAACTCATTCGACCAGTGGGGCGTCGAGCTGGGCAAGGTGCTGGCAACGCGGATCGCGGCCGAATTGACTGCATCGGAGCTGACCGCATCGGCAGACGCGGCCGGTGGCTCGCACGACTCGTCGACGAACGCACTGCTGGCGCGGTACCGCTCGCTCCGGTAGCCGTGTTCTCAGAGGTCGCGCTCGAACCGCCATCCGTCGGGGTCGAGGTGGAGGCGGTGGCGGGGGCCGGGGGCCTCGACATCGGCCGTGCCGAGCGGCAGGTCATAGCCGACGTCGCCGCGCCACGCGAGCACCATCGACGGCTTCGCCCGCAGCGCCTTCGTATGGAAGATGCCAGGCTCGGCGCCTTCAGCTCGCGCCAGCAGCTCGGCTACCGACGCGGCACCTATGAGCGAGCGCAGCGTCATCCACGTCGGGGGCGCGAGCGCGAGTCGGCCGTCGCGGTGAGCCTCCAGCGCCTCGCTGGGCTCGATCCACTGATGGTGCGTGGCCTCGTGCTCATGCAGCGTGATGTCGCCGGTCGGGGCTGCGCCGACGAAGAACCACGTGGAGAAGCGCTTCTCCTCGATCGGCGGCGGCATCCAGTGCGAGTGGACGACGAGCGCATCGGGAGCGACCGTCAGCGCCGTCTCCTCGAACGCCTCGCGTGCCGCCGCGCGGCGTGCGGGAGGCAACTCCTCGTCCCTATCCTCGGGAAGGCGATCCTCGGGGTCGACACGCCCGCCGGGGAACACCCACATGCCGGCGAACGAGCCGCGTGCAACCCGCTCGAGCATCAGAACCTGGGGACCGACCGCAGAGTCACGCAGAAGGATCACGGTTGCGGCCGGGAACGGTACCGATTCCGCAACTGGTTCAGTCATTGGTGTTGCGCCGTATGCAGCGGTCGGATCCGGCAGGGTCGGCGGCGTCGGCTTTGCGTCGGGTCGGGTCGGTTTTGCGTCTGCTTGGGTCGGCGTGGCCTCGGGCTCGGTCATCGAAACGGTCTACTGCACGGATGCCGTGGAGTTCGAGATGGGCCGAACCGACGTTCAGGTGGTAGGCGCGCGTAGGGTCTGGATGATCCAGGGGGCGAGCATGTCGCGGAGTACAGCGGCGGCGCCGTTCTCGCGCAGCAGATGTCCTGCCCCCGTCAGGATGCGGAGGTCACCGTGCCCCCCGGCCAGCTCGTTCACCACCTCGCTCGCCCACATCGGGAGGATCTCGTCGGCGTCGCCGTGCACCAGAAGCAGTGGCCGCCGGGCGAGGCCGGCAGCACCTTCGCAGCCGGCCGACTGCGTCGAAAGGGTCACCACACCGACGACCGATGCGGCAATCGGCGACGGTTCGAGTGCAGCACCGACGGCGACAGCACCGCCGAACGAGTGACCGACCGTCACGAAGCGCGCAGCACCGTTGTTCTCGGCCAACAGCCCGGCCGCGGCGAGGTCGCCGATGCAGCTCGGGAGGTTGTTGGGCTCGCGGTAGCCGACGCGGATCGCGGCGATGCCCTCTGTCGCGAGCTGGACGCCAAGGTCCTGGTAGAGCCCATCGGCCGGCCCGAGCAGACCCCCCATCGCACCGCCACCCATCAGCACCACATGTTCGGCGTCAGGCCGTCCGTGCCAGAGCATCGTGACCAGGCCGCTCATCGTGTAGATCTCGATGTGACGCAACCCGGGCGCCAGATCGACTTCCTGGACGGCCAGGACCCGGAGCGCTCCGATGTTCATGCCGCGAAACTACGGCCGTTGCCGGACCGGACCAAGCCCGCGGTTGGGCCACCCCGCCCGAGTTTTCGCCAAATTTTGCCTGGAGGTGACCTTCGCCGGGTCCGGTATGGCGGCCGGTCCGAACGGGCAGCCCTAGTCTGTATGGGTGACTCTTGTCGAGACCCTCGACGCAAACGCGTACATCGACCCTCTGCAGTACGAGCGCGAGCGTCAGGCAGTCTTCCGGTCGGCCTGGGTGTTGGCGGCCTACACGTACCAATTCACGTCTCCGGGTGACTACGTCACGGAGGTCGTTGCCGACTGGCCGATCTTCATCCAGCTCGGCGACGACGGCGAGCTGCGTGCCTTCCACAACGTCTGCCCGCACCGCGCCGGTCCCATCATGTGGGACGGCGCCGGCTGCCAGGCCAACCTCGTCTGCCGCTACCACGGCTGGGTCTTCGCGAAGGACGGATCGCTGCGCAACGCTCGCGACTTCGGGGCCGAGGACGTCGGATTGGCGAATCCGGATCTCGGGCTCACGCCGATCCGGGTCGGGAGCTGGCGGGGATTCGTGTTCGTGTGCATGGACCCGTCCACCGCAGATCTCGTCGAATGGCTCGGCGGTTTCCCGGCCGAGTGCGACGACTACCCGATCGAGTCCTACGAGTTCCATACCCGCAGCGTCCGGCCGATGGCGTGCAACTGGAAGACCTATGCCGACAACTTCCTCGAGGGCTACCACGTCCCGATCGTGCACCCGCTGCTGGCACGCGACGTCGAAGCGCTGAAGTACCGCGTCATCACCAAGGGCGACCGGCGCTGGAACATCCACATCGCGCCGCAGAGAGTCGAGGACCCCGCCTTCACCGGTGTGTTCATCTACTTCTGGCCGAATTTCTCGCTGAACATCTTTCCGGGTGGATTCGCCACGGAGCGCTGGCTGCCCCGGGGGCCGCACCGTTCCGAACTCGTCTTCGAGTACTTCTTCACGCCAGGCCATCCCGAGGCCGATGACATTGTCAAGGTCTCCGAAGAGGTTGCGCTCGAAGACCTCACCATCGCCGAGTCGGTGCAGCGCAACTTGCATGCCGGCATCTACCGCAAGGGGCTGCTCAGCCCTCGCCACGAGAACGGTCTCGCCGACTTCAAGGAACTGCTTACCGAGGTGCTGGCCGGGAGTCCGCTGCTGCCATAGGCGGCATCGCCGCCTCGTCAAGTCGCCGCCTCGACCGTCGCGCCGACGGGTCAGTCGGCGAGGAGGGCCGTGAGCGCAACGGGCAGATCGGCAATGGACGCACACGTGCGGTAACGGCCGCCGCCGACCCGGGCCAACATGCGGCCCGCCTCCACCGACTCCGACTCCGCACTCGTGCCGAGCACATGCAGCCGGTCCAGGCCCCGCATCGCCTTCAGCGGATCCTCCCCCTCGGTGGAGAGCGCATCACTCAACAGCACGGCCACCCGCTCCCGGGCGCCGGCCCGTCCGAGCTGGCGACGTGCGCCGCGCAGCGCCAGGCCAAGGTCGGTCACTCCCTTGCCCCGTAGCGAGAGGATGTCGCCGATCACCGCGTCGACCGGGCGGCGACGGCCCTGTTCCTGCAGCACGATCGTGTCCCGGGCGAAGGCGAGGACGCTGCAGTCGCTGCGCTCGCCGGCAGCAACCAGCACACTCGCGGCACCCACGGATGCCATGGCGACGCCGAGACCGGTCATCGAGCCGCTGCGGTCGATCAGGAGGCAGACCGCTCGTTCCGACGCGGTCCATCGCCGCACGACCAACTCGTGGGCGGCCCGTGGGCGCAGACCGTCGGTGCGGGAAAGTGTGGCGTCGAGGTCGATGTCGCCAGCGTCGGCCCGCGTGTCGGCAATCATCCGCCGGACCCCACGAGCGGTCGGGCGGCCCTGGCGGGCGAGACGGAGAAACAACCGGGCTGCGAGCTTTCGGGCCTTGGCCCGCAGTACCGGATCGGTGGCGTTGGCCATGTCAGCGAGGAGCGAGGCCATCAGGTCAGGATCTCGCCCGGCGAGGCCTTCGACCATCTGCTGGTCGAGCTCGCCCACCTCGGGCGAGGCTTCATCGAAGCGGCGATGCTGCTGACGCATCTCCTGGCGGCCGTTCGTACGACGGGCCGCTTCCTGCACGGCCTTGCGGGCGTCATCCCCGGTCAGGATTCGGCCCCGGCTCTGCTCCTGATGGAGCGATGAGTCGGGGCGCTCACCTTTTCCCGGATCGTCCTCCGGCTCACTCGACGGATCGTCCCGTTTCCGCCGTGCGCGCAGCACCTCGTCCAGGAGCTCGATGATGATCTCCTCGGGTGGGCGCTCGCAGATCTCGTCCAGGCGGATGCGTCCAGAGAGCGCAGCAAGGGCGGCGTCGACGTACACCTGGCGTTCAGCCGATTCGCGCTCGGCCCTCGCCGCTTCGGGCCGCAGCGCCCGTAGTCCGCGGGCGAGCAGGGTCATGTCGATGGCACCGCGGACGCTCGATCCGACCCGGATGTCGTCATGTGCTCTGGTGGCCCGGACGAGGGAGACGGCGATCTCGATGTCCGCGTTGGCCACGGCTTCATCTGCTTTTGCGGCATCTGTGGCCGTCACGTTGGCCGCATCGGCCTGGCCGGTGACCTTGGCCACGATGACCCGCTCATGGGCCTCGTCCTGATACGTCACGGCAATGCGGCACATGCGGTCGTAGATGGCCTGGCCGATGCGGGCCGTGCCGACGGCGTCGAAGGGGTTCATGGCTGCGATCAGGCGGAACCGGGGATCGGCCGGGATGCGACCGAAGCGGGGGATATGGAGCTCGCCCTCGGCGAGGGCGGTGATGAGGACGTTGAGGCTCTCCTCAGGGATGCGGTTGAGCTCTTCGAGGTAGAGGAGCCCCCCATCGCGGACCGCCTCGGCCAGCGGACCGGGTACGAAGGCGTCGTCGCGGTAGCCGCCGCTCAGGACGAGTGCCGGATCGTGGTAGCCGACCAGCCGGCTCGGGGTCAGCTCGGCGTTGCCTTCGACGAAGCTGAGCCGGACATGCGCGGCATCAGCCATGGTCCGCAGCAACGTCGACTTGCCCGTGCCTGGCGGGCCTTCGAGCACGACATGGCGACCCGTGGCGAGTGCCACCGACAGCACCTCAGCCTCGCGCTCCATGCCCACCAGGTCGGCTCGCACTCGGGCGATGAGCACGGCCGGGTCGTAAGCAATTTCACGTGTGCCGTGTGCCCCGTTGTACGCGGGCGTGGTGGGGTCCGTGGGCGACATGGTCCGGGGGAGGCTAGGAGGTCCACGACGAAACGCGCCACCCCCGGGACGTCACTGGCTGCTGGGTTCCATCCGGTGGTTGCGCGCGTGCGCGCCCGGCGATCGCAACGAGAACGGTGCCCGGGCTGTCCGGGCGGTCCGGCTGTGCCAAGCTCGCCGACCGTGTCGCCCGAAGAACTCCACCAGTTCGCCCTCGATCAGGGAATCGCCGAGGTCGATCTCCCTCGGCCGGGAATCGTCGATCGGCGCGTCCGCCTCGAAGGCGCGTATAACTTCCGCGACATCGGCGGGCTTGTCGGCGCCCACGGACGCCGCATCCGCACGGGCCTCGTCTACCGATCGGATCATCTGCACGAGCTGACCGACGCCGACCTTGGCGTGATCGGCGCCCTCGGCCTGCGTGCTATCCACGACTTTCGGCTGGACTCGGAGGTCGAGCGACAGCCCAGCAGACTGCCGATCGATCCACCGATCGAGGTGATCCGCTGCCCGACCGGCGACGTCGCAGGCGATGCGTCGATGGTCGACATCGTGCGCGACATCCTGGCGGGGAAACGTCCGGTGCCGCCGGCTGACTTCTGGGACGAGAACTACCTGCTCATGCTGACCCACGGACAGCCGATGTTCGCAACGGTGGTAACGAGCCTGGCCGACGCCGATCGCCTTCCGGCGATGTACCACTGCACCGGGGGCAAAGACCGGACCGGGCTTTCGACCGCCCTGCTGCTGGAACTGCTCGGCGTGGCCGACGACGACATCGCCGATGACTTCCTCCTCACCAACCTGTACCGGACGCCCTACCGGGTAGAGGCGCTGCGATCGGGCCTCGAGGCGAACGGGGTCGATGTGTCTTCGACGGTGCCGATCATCGGCGTGTGCCGCTCCGCTCTCCTGTGTGCTCGGGCGGGACTACGCGCGACGTACGGTGGCGCCGAGCAGTATCTCGCCGGCGGCGGACTCGACCCGGCCTTGCCACAGCGCCTGCGGGATATGTTGCTCGAGCCGGCCTGAAACCCCACTGGCGGGCCCCCGGGCGGGGGAACGAGCCGCACCGGCTGTCAGAACGCTGGAGCAGCTGGTGCGGCTACGTCTGCCACCACGTTGACTTGCATCGGCCTGGCAAGCACTGGGCTTGAGCCCGGCGAACATACCGCCGGGCTGTCATCAGCCGGCTCGATCAGTCGAGCGAGATGGGCTCGTCGTCGAGATCGCTCAGTGCGTCGCCCTCGACCGGGATGATGCCGAGCTTCTGACGGACCTTGTCGGACATCTCCATCATCAACTCAGGGTTCTCGGAAAGGAAGTTCTTCGCGTTCTCCCGGCCCTGGCCGAGCTGCTCCCCCTCGTAGGTGTACCAGGCACCCGACTTCTTCACGACCGCACACTCGACGCCGACATCGAGCAGTGAGCCCTCGCGGCTGATGCCCTTGCCGTAGGTGATGTCGAACTCGGCCTGCTTGAACGGTGGTGCCACCTTGTTCTTGACCACCTTGACACGGGTGCGGTTGCCCACCACGTCGGTGCCGTCCTTGATGGACTCGATACGGCGGATGTCGAGCCGGACCGAGGCATAGAACTTCAGCGCCTTGCCACCGGGTGTGGTCTCAGGTGATCCGAACATGACCCCGATCTTCTCCCGCAACTGGTTGATGAAGATCACGATGGTGTTCGTGCGGCTGATGCTGCCGGTGAGCTTGCGCAGCGCCTGGCTCATGAGGCGGGCCTGCAGCCCGACATGGGAGTCGCCCATGTCGCCCTCGATCTCGGCCTTCGGCGTGAGGGCCGCCACCGAGTCGATGACCACGACGTCGAGCGCACCCGAGCGCACCAACATGTCGCAGATCTCGAGGGCCTGCTCGCCAGTGTCGGGCTGGGAGATGAGCAGCTGGTCGATGTCGACGCCGATGGCCTTCGCATAGACCGGATCCATGGCGTGCTCGGCATCGATGTAGGCGCACACGCCGCCGTTGCGCTGTGCTTCGGCCACGACGTGCATGGCGAGCGTGGACTTGCCCGACGACTCGGGACCGTAGATCTCCGTGACGCGACCACGGGGCAGGCCGCCGATACCGAGCGCGAGGTCGAGTGCGAGCGCTCCCGTCGAGATCGCCTCGATGGTCATGTGCGTGTTCTCGCCCATGCGCATGATCGAGCCTTTGCCGAACTGCTTCTCGATCTGGCCGAGGGCCATCTCCAATGCCTTCTCACGTTCCATCTGCGTCTCCTTCGATCGGGTGGGTTGCGGGGTCTTGCGGTGTGGCCGGGTTGCGATGCGTTTGCTGAGCGATGCGTTTGCTCGGGGGAAAGTCCGTGGTGAGGACTCTACGGATGGGGTGTGACACTTTCGTAGGGTGGTGCGGGTGCGGTCCGTGAGAAATACGCGTTTTGGCGGAACGACAACCGTGTTGTTCGCATCGTACACGAACAAATGTTCGTGGCAAGTGATTGTCGATCGGAACACCGAACTGTGCGCGACTGAATGCCCCGGGACAGCTCCCTGGCGTCGCTCGGTTGACCCGGTGCGTGACCGCGGGCGGGCCAGGGGCGCGACCTGCCTCGCTTTGGGTTCCGTGAAAGGTCGTGCCATCTTCCTGCTGGCTGCTCTCGCGATCGCATCGTGCACGCCGTCGTCGGCCGAGACGACGACACCGAGCCAGACGACGACGCCGGACACCTCGACGACACCGCCCGGACCCCCAGCGACCATCGGGTTGCCCGCTCCACCCACCACCGCACCGATCGGTCCCGCGGTCCCGACGACCAGCCACTTGGCCGAGCAGCCCACGAAGAACGCCCGCTGGACGATCCTGTTCGGCGGCGACACCCTCCTCACCCGGCGAATCACTCCGACCACCAATCCCTTCGCCCGGATCCGCCCTCGGCTGTCGGAGGCCGACCTCGCCATCGTCAACGTCGAGACCGCAATCGCCTCCGGTGGCCGCGCCCAGACGAAGACGTACACCTTCATGAGCGACCTCTCCCTCCCCGAACGCCTCGAGGGCACAGGCGTCGACGTGGGCTCGCTGGCCAACAACCACGCCCTTGACTTCGGACCGCGGGCGCTCATCGAAACCATCGACAATCTCCGTGCTGCCGGTGTCGAACCGGTCGGCGCAGGTGCCGATCTGGCCGCCGCGCTGCAACCGGCAGAGTTCGTGATCGACGATGTCCGAGTCGCCGTGCTCGCCGGTAGCCAGATCATCCCCGATGGCGGTTGGCCGGCCACCGGCAGCCGGGCCGGGATCGTCTCCGCCGGCAAACACGTGATCGACATCCAGTCGGACAACCTCCTCAACGCAGTGCGTGCGGCGCGGACCACGCACGACGTGGTGGTGGTCGTGATGCATTGGGGCATCGAGGGCGACCCGTGCCCGTCAGTCGTCCAGCGTCGACTCGGTGCGATGCTCCGGGCGGCCGGCGCGACTGCAGTGCTCGGCGCCCACCCGCACATCCTCCAGCCGATCGTCGCCGACCCGATTCCCGGCGGTGAAGGCCTGGTCGCCTACTCACTCGGCAACTTCATCTGGGACCCTCGCAGCGGCGCCACGGCGGACACCGGGGTCCTGCAACTCCAGTTCGAGGGTGCCAAGCTCGTCGGCCATCACCTGTATCCGCATCAACTCGACAGGAACGGGTGGGCCGCCGCCGTCGATCCCCGTTCCGCCGCAGGAAGACGAATCACCGGTCGGGTCGCTCGTGCCTGTCCCGGTGCGATCGGCACCGCGTCATCAGCTGTTCCTGCCGGGTAGCTCCGGTCGAGTTGTACGCTCGCAGCAATGGCCGCTCGGAACGAACGTGATGCGCAGTCATCCCGCCTGGCCGTGGGGATCGGCGGGCTCGTCGCAGTGCTGCTCGTCATCTGGGTGATCCTGCGCCTCGTCCGTGCCCTGTTCTTCATCGTGAAGATGGGAATCGTCGTCGCCGCGCTCGTCCTCGGGGCGATTGCCATCTCCAAGGCGCTCAACAAGCGCGAACGCTGAACCAGCGCGGCCGGCGGCTGCCTCTCAGGCCCGTAGGCGGCGGCGCAGCATGTCGAGCGAGCTGATTGCCGAGAACTGCCTGATGCGCTCCCGGTCGCCCGGCATCTTCGCCTGTTCGGCGTGTTCGACACCGCCGGCGAAGATGCGTTCGCTCGCCCAGAGACCGAAGAACACCGTGCCGACCGGCTGCCCGTCTTGCGGGTCCGGGCCTGCCACCCCGGTGATGGCGAGACCCACGTCGGAACCGAGCCGCAGGGCGACCCCTCGGGCCATGGCGATTGCTGCGTCCGCCGAGACCACCGGTCCCTCCGGCACACCGAGCAGGTCGAACTTCACCTCGGACGCGTAGCTCACGATGGCACCTCGGAACCACGTGCTGGCGCCGGCCACGGCGACAAGTCGAGACGCGACAAGACCGCCCGTCACGGACTCGGCAACCGCGAGCGTCGCTCCCCGTTCGAGCAGCAGCTTGGAGACGGCCACCTCCATCGTCTCGTCGTCCACGCCGAACACCAGGTCACCCAGGATCGCCCGCAGCTCAGCCTCCTCGGCGTCGAGCACGGCAATGGCGTCGGCCTCGTTCGGCGCCTTCGCCGTCACGCGGACCTTGATGCCCTCGATGCCACTGGCGAGGAACGCGATCGTGGCCGGCGGAGCACCCGGTAGGTCGAGCGCATCGAGCCTCGGCGTGACCCGCTCGTCGAGCGCGGACTCGGCGATGCCCCATGTGCGCAACACCCGCGAACGGATCGTGGCCACCTCGCCGGAACGGGCGACGAGGTCGGGGATGATGATCCGCTCCATCATCTCGGTCATCTCGTAGGGGACTCCGGGCACGGCGTAGATGACCTTTTCGCCCACCGGACAGACCAGGCCGGGCGCCGTACCGCGCTTCTGCGGAATGATCTGCGCGCCTACGGGTACGTCGGCCTGGCGGGCGTTGTTGTCGCTCATCACCCGGCCGCGGGCTTCGAACATCGTACGGATCACGCCGACGATGGCGGGATCACGCACCAACTCGCTGCCCATAACCACAGCGATCGCCTCTCGGGTGATGTCGTCCTGCGTGGGGCCGAGGCCGCCACAGCAGATGACCGCGTCGCTTCGGGACAGCGCGATCTCAAGCGCGCTTATGATTCGGGCGAGGTTGTCGCCGACCTTGGTCTGGAAGTGCGAGTCGATCCCGGCGGCGGCCAGATGCTCACCCATCCAGGACGAGTTCGTGTCGATGATCTGCCCCAACAGGAGTTCGGTACCGATGGCAACCACTTCGCAGCGCATGCGCCGATCCTGTCAGACGTACCCTTCCTGCGTGACGGCGATCCGACCCCGCCAACCCTCGCATTCGGAAGCCCCGGACCACCGCACGGTCCAAGAATCATCGGCCCAAGACACCTCGGCCCAGGACGCGTCGGACGAAGCGGTCGATTTCGTCCGGCGGGTCCTCGACGCCGTCGACACGATCCCGTCCGGACGGGTGATGGCCTACGGCGACATCGCAGAGTACGTCGGCGGAGGTGGGCCGCGGCGAGTAGCCAGGGTGATGTCGACACGGGGCGCAGAGGTCCCCTGGTGGCGCGTCCTGCGGGCCGACGGCACGCCCGCTCCCCAGGTGGCGGCCCGCCAGTTGCGACACCTCCACGATGAAGGCACGCCCATGAAGCCGAGTGGCGATCGTGTCGACATCGCCCATGCGCGTTGGTTCGGACCGGGATCATGACGGCGAGTCAGCCCGCATGGGTCCCCGGGGTGGGACTACTAGCCTCTCCTTCTCGTGTCGTTGCTCCGTCCTTCGAAACCCAAAAAGGCGCGGCCTGTCCGCACGCCCCGGCCCCGCGTCTTCCTCACCAAGGAGGAGAACAAGGCGGTCAACGCGTTGCGGCCGATAGAGCGCAACGCCTGCTACGTCCTCGCCGCCTACGTCGCAGTCTGCGTCACGCTGATCCAGTACAAGCTGCACCAGTTCGCTGCTGATCAGCTGTGGAAGCTCGGCGTCAGCCTGGCCCTCGCAGCTGCGCTCGTGGCCGCTGCGCGATTCTCGAACCGCCTCGTTGCGGGTATCGCAGCTCTGCTGTGCGTCTACGGTCCGGCCTGGGGCAAGTACGTGATCGCCGCGGTACCGCTGTTCGCCGTCATGTTGTTCTTCACGTTCCGCATCAGCGGCGATCGCAAGAAGAAGATCGACGAGCACATCCAGAGCGGCAACTATGGCGTTGATCCGCGTTCGGTGGCCCGACAGTCCCGCAAGGCGAAGGACAACACGACAGCCACCGCGGACAGCACCGGCCGCTCGATCGCGGCCGCCTCGAAGCGTTACACACCACCGAAGGCCAAGAAGAAGTAGCGCACGGTCGGCCTGGCACACCGATAGCGTTTGGCACCGTGCCCGAGCCGCTCGATGCCGTCATGCTCTCCGGACGCTGCGTCCGCCTGGAGCCGCTGTCGCTCGACCACGTCCCGACGCTCGTTGCCGCGGCGGGTGGGCCGCGCGACACGTTCGGGCTGACCTGGGTTCCCGAGGCGAACGAAGCCGCCGTTCGCACCTACGTCGAAGTTGCGCTCGCCGCACGGGCAGCGGGAACGGCGCTGCCCTTCGCGACCGTCCGCATCGACGCCGATGGGCCCGGCACCGTGGTCGGCTCGACGAGGTTCATGAACGCCGAGTATTGGGCATGGCCAATGTCCCTCCCCAAGCCGGCTTCGGTGAGCGACCGGAAGGGGCCTGAAGCCGTGGAGATCGGCTCCACATGGCTCAACTCGACGGCGCAGCGAACGAGCGTCAACACGGAAGCCAAACTGCTGATGCTCGCTCACGCGTTCGAGACGTGGGATTGCCTGCGGGTAACGCTGCGCACTGACGAGCGCAACATCCGGTCCCGGGCGAACATCGAGCGCATCGGAGCAAGTTTCGAAGGGATTCTGCGGAACCATATGTACGCCTACGATGGTGGGATACGGCACACCGCGACCTACGCCTTGCTGGCCGAAGACTGGCCCGCAGCGAAGGTGGCATTGGCCGCCCGACTACGCGACTGACGCAGGCGGGTCAGCCGGGCGGGGCTATGCGGCGGCGGGCCGATTCGAGGTACTGCAACCCGGTCCAGACGGTGAGGACCGTGGCGAGCACCAGCAGGCTCTTGCCCACCCAATCGCCGTGCTCGCCCACCCACGGCATGATCGCGAAGCCAACGGCGAGCTGCTGCACGAAGGTCTTCCACTTCGCCCATTTCGACGCCGGGATCGACACGCCATGGCTCCCTGCCACGGACCGGTAGATGCTCATGCCGATCTCGCGCACGGCGATGATCGCTACGAAAGGCCAGACGAACACATGCTTCCAGACGAGTGCAGACATGCCGCCGAGAACCAAGAACTTGTCGGCCAGCGGGTCGAGGAACGCGCCGGAGCGGGTAACGCCGTAGCGACGGGCCAGAAACCCGTCGGCACCGTCGGTCGAGCACAACAGCACCCACATCGCGAACGTGGGAGCGTCGAGGCGGCGCTGCAGCACCAACACCAACATCACCGGTGTGGCCGCGATGCGGGCGAACGTGAGCCCGTTGGCCGGCGTGAGCAATGCAGTCGGCCCGAAGACCGGCGCCGACTCAGGCCGGATGAGGGTCACTGCACCAGCTCAGCGATGAGGTCTGGCCCTTCGGCTGCCGTCACGCGCACGGTCTGGAACGACCCGACGGCCAGGTCCTCGGGTAGTTGGACGACGCCGTCGATCTCCGGTGCCTCACGATGGCTGCGTCCCTCGCCGGGGGAATCGACCAGTACTTCGATCACCTCACCGATGAGGTTCGATCGGCGTTTCGCCGTGATCGAATCCTGCAGCTCGGTGAGCTCCGCGAGTCGCTCACCGGCGAGGTGGGCGTCAACGACACCATCCATGCCATATGCGTACGTACCTTCTTCGGCGGAGTAGGCGAAGAAGCCGCACCAGTCGAGTTGCGCGGCTTCGACGAATGCGAGGAGCTGATCCTGGTCGGCCTCGGTCTCACCGGGGTAACCCACAATGAAGTTCGAGCGGAACGCAGCGGCAGGCTCGACGGCCCGGATGGCCTCGATGCGCCGGAGGAACCGGTCGCCGTCGCCCCATCGGCGCATCCGCCGCAGTAGGGGCTTCGACACATGCTGGAGCGAAAGGTCGAAATAGGCGACGCCGGTCTTCAGGATCGCATCGACGAGCGCATCGCTGAGGTCGCTCGGGTACAGGTAGAGCAGGCGTGTGCGGGCCACGCGCGAGGCCACGGCGTCGACCAGACCGACGATGGAACCGGCGCCGAGCTCGCCGGGTCGGTCCTTGCCGTAGGAGGCGAGATCTTGGGCGACGAGCACGATCTCCTTGGCTCCGAGCGCCTCGACTTCGTCCAGAATCGACGCGACCGTGCGAGAACGTTGCGGGCCGCGGAACGAGGGGATCGCGCAGAACCCGCAGTTGCGGTCGCATCCCTCGGCGATCTTCACGTAGGCCCATGGCGAGCTCGTCGGCGGGCGAGGCAGGTTGAGGAGGTCAAGGCTCGGAATGGCGCGTTCCGCCTCGGCCGCGACAGCCGCCTTGCCCTCGAGAGGTGGCTTGCGTCCGAGTGCGATGGGTACGCCCGCGATCTGCCGAACCGCGATCTGCTTCGCCCCGAGCGACACCGGCACCCCGAACCCGACGACGGCGTCGACCTCGGGCAGCGCCGCCGCCAGCTCGTCGCCGTAGCGCTCTGCCATGCAGCCGGTGACGACGATGCGCGACCCGTCCTTACGGGCGTCGGCCAAGCCCAGTACGACGTTGACGGACTCCTCGCGCGCCGCCTCGATGAATGCGCAGGTGTTGACGACGACGAGGTCGGCCTCGCCCGCCGATCGGGCTTGCAGCATTCCGTCGGCGAGCAGCGTGCCGACGAGCTTGTCGGAATCGACCTGGTTCTTGGGACAACCCAAGGTCTCGATCCAGTAGGTCCCCGACACGGTCGCCGAGGCTACAGGCTCGGGTCGCGCAACCCACCCGAGCTCACCGAGCGGCCGCCGGTCTCGGCGTTTGGGTTCAACGTCACACCCCCCGTGCGATGCTGCGCCCATGGACTTCACCCAGCGCATCACCAGCGAGGACAAGCTCCGCACCATCTTTCGCAAACCGAGCGGTGGCGCGGTCGCGAAGGAGATCGACCACCTCGACGCTCACTGCGCCTCCTTCCTCGCCCACTCCCCCTTCTTCGTCATCGGAACCACGAACCCTGACGGGACGGGTGACACGTCGCCGAAAGGCGGGCCCGCGGGATTCGTGAAGCGGCTCGACGCCCACCACCTCGCGTTCGGCGAGCTGCCCGGCAACAACCGCATCGACGGCTTCCGCAACATCGTCCGCGACTCGCGCGTCGGCCTCATCTTCTTCGTGCCGGGTATGGAGGAGACGCTCCGCGTGAACGGCATCGGTTCCGTCGTGCTCGACGACGACGTGCTCCAAGCGGTGGCCATCGACGGCAAGCTCCCCAAGGTCGCTGTGGTCGTGGAGACGCACGAGGTGTTCATCCACTGCGGCAAGGCGATTCGCCGCTCCAGCCTCTGGGACCGCGCGGGGTGGCCCGACACGTCCGGGCTGCCCACGGCGGCGTGCATGATCGTCAGCCATGCGGGGTTCCCGGGCGACGAGGCTGGCGTGAAGGCACAGGCGATGCTTGAGGAGAACTACAAGACCACACTGTGGAACGAGTGACGCGAGAACGGCTGACGCGGCCAAACGGCACGACCAACGACGGCACCGCTTCGTTTCCCGAGACGCCGTTCGCGCATGACCGCTCGATCCGCACCACCGCCACGCCAGTCGGCCCGCGCCTATCGGGCGGAAGACCGGACCGAAAGCGCCCCGGCGCTGACCCAAAACGCCTGAACCCGACCGGTGTGTCGTTCCAGTCCACCTTCACGGCGGATCAGGGCCACCGGGACCCCATCCGGCGATCCAAAACACCGCAAGGTTGATCCTGCACGACGAGGTCTCCAACTGAACGGCATTGCAACCGGCGGGGTTCCGTTCCGTGCCACGACGGAGCCCGAACCACCCGAGGCCAGGCAGAGAACCACCGGCAACCGTGCCAGCGGATGAGCGTCACTCCCGCTCGTCCGGCTAGAACCACCCG
>JAYUDQ010000712.1:0-3305 GCA_043739745.1 Acidimicrobiia bacterium
GGGTGTGAAGGTGCCGATGGTGCGCGTCGCAGAAAAGACCGAGCACTTCGACGTCGGTGAAACCCTGATCGATGAGCCATTCGTTGAGATGATGGACCTGGCATCGCGAGGCCGGCACTCGACAAGACGGATAGATGCAGTGCCGGTCTCGAACCTCGACGGCCAGCCGTTGCGCAGCAGTCGGGTCGCGTTTCGCACGTCCGAACTTCAGGATCTCGCCACGCGTGTTCTTGAAGAAGTAGTAGAGGTCGGCCCGCGCGGTATCGAACAGGTCTGGCGTGACCGGGATCGGACCGCGGCCCAGGATCTCCGCCTCGTATCGATCGACATCGAAGACGATCACGATGGCGGGTTTGGCAGATGCGCCTCGCACCGGTCGCATCCTGCCGCCGCCAGCATCGGCCACGTCAGTGCAGTGATCCACGAATCCATCGACAGCCACCGGATCATCGGTAGGCGGCGCGGGTTGTGCGCTCGGCGTAACAGGGGTGCCAGCATCCGCAATGGGGACGCCCGGAGCCGGAGGTGCCACGATCCCAAGCAACTGCAGGAGCGCGTCCAGCCGCCGCTGATCCCGCGAGTCTCCACCATGCCCGCCGAGCGTGCCCGCCCGTTCGGGATGCTCGGACCGCCAGTCCGCGTCCATCACCGAACGCAGGAGCGACTCGAGTAGCGCCCCTTCCCTAGAAGGCAACAGCCCAGAAATTGCGACCATGCCCTCAGGACCGGTCGAGATCACCAACCGGCGCAATGCCTGATGACGTGCTGCAGCGTCCGTACCGCCGACGTGCGATAGCCGGACCTGTTCGACCTCGTGGCGAACATCCTCCGGGAGCCTCCCCACCGACCACATCGCAAGGACATTCAGGTCTTCAACATGATCACGAATCGGCGCCAACGCCGCGACGTGCTCACCCGAGAGCAACCCCGCCGCCAACAGGCGCGCGGCAACCGGACTCTCCCTCACCACGGCCGCGATCAGCCGGCGACGGCGGGCTTCTGACGCCGAAACCCCCGTGACCCGGACCAGACCCACAACCGCATCGCGACAGTCCGGCATCGCCGCAACCAGCGCAGCACTGGCCGAGTCGACTTGTCGACGAATTCGCTCCAAGACCCGAAGCCCATCTTCGATCCGCTCGAGGCTCCACCCGTCCGGGATGATGGTTCCCACGGAGACGTCGTCCCACGGTGTTTTATGGGCTTGCTGTTCAGTTGTGCCGGAGTCGCAGGTTGTGAACACGAACATATGTTCGTACGATCCAGATCAGATGTCAAGACCTTTGGATACATTCCTTGGAATTTCCTCCACTGCTCGACGCGTCGACGACGACAGATGACATCCGCCAGCCGGGATGAGGACGTTCGACCCTAGGTGGACCGCCAGGACGGGCAGAGGCTCGGTCCTGGAGGTTCCAGGTGCGCCAATCGAACGACCAGACAACCGCAACCCAAGCGACAGCGACGCCGATTCCCGAGGGCGATGCCGTCCTCAGCGACGGCTCCACCGTGCACATCCGGAGCCTCGTGTCAGCGGATCGGGAGCGACTGGTGGCCTTCTTCGATTCGCTCTCGCCGGAGACGAGGCGCCGTCGGTTCTTCTCGCCGCTCGCTCACCTGGAGGGCCCGCTTCTCGACCGGTTGCTGGAAGTCGACAACGACCGGTCCATCGTCATCATCGCCGAGCGGGATCGGGAAATCGTCGGGGTCGGCAGAGCAAGCCGGACAGCCGACCCGGCCGCCATAGCCAACCCAGCCGACACCCCCGAAACAGCCGACACCCCCGAAACAGTCGACCCAGCCGCAGCGACAGCCGACGCGACGCCGACGGCAGAAGTCGCGTTCACCGTCGACGACGGACTCCACGGGCTCGGTATCGCCACACTGCTGTTGGAGGCACTCGTCTCGCGGGCCCGACTCGTCGGCATCGTCAAGTTCGTCGCAGTCACGCAGTCCGACAACCACGAGATGATGCGGGTGTTCCGGAGCTCCGGATACGACGCGTCGATGCACCGTGATCCCGAGGACCCCGCCATCACGCTGGTCAGCTTCCCGATCGCCGACGACGAGCACTCCCGAGATGCCCAGCGCCAACGCGAGCGTCGCGCTGCGCGCGCATCGCTGCAGCCGCTGCTGCGGCCCCGTTCGATCGCGGTCATCGGCGCATCGGTCAACGGCAACTCTCCGGGACGCCAGATCGTCCACGAGCTTCTCGCCCACGGGTTCACCGGAACGCTCAGCCCCGTCAACCCCGCGGCTGCGAACTCGGACGGCGCCCCCCTCACCATCGAGTCGATCGCCGTCGCACCGAGCGTCGGCGACGTGACCGGTCCCGTCGATTTAGCCATCATCGCGGTGCCGGCCATGGCTGTCGTCGATGTTGCCGAGCAGTGCGCGGCTGCGGGTGTCCACGGCATCCTCGTCGTGTCGGCTGGGTTTGCCGAGATCGGCCCTGCCGGGCGTTTGCGCCAGGACGAGCTCCTCGCGGTTGTGCGCCGCAGCGGCATGCGCCTGATCGGGCCTAACTGCCTTGGTGTGGTGACGACCGACGAGGCGGTGCGCATGCAGGCCGTTTTCACTGAGCTCGTGATCGTGCGCGGCGGCATCGCGCTGATGTCGCAGTCCGGTGCCGTGGCGATCGCAATCGCGTCGATGGCTGCGCAGGAGCGGATCGGGCTCTCGTCGTTCGTGTCGGTCGGGAACAAGGCCGACGTGAGCGGCAACGACCTCCTCGACTACTGGGATCAGGACGACAGCACACGCGTGATCGCGCTCTACCTCGAGTCGTTCGGCAACCCGCGCAAATTCGCCCGCATCGCCCGGGATGTCAGCCGCCGTAAGCCGATCGTCGCCATCAAGGCCGCACGGTCGAAGGCCGGCGCGCGAGCAGCCGCATCGCATACTGGCGCGTTGACCGCGGAGGACGCAACGGTCGACGCGCTGTTCGCACAAGCCGGAGTGCTCCGGGTCGACGATCCACGCGAGCTCCTCACCCTCGCCTACGCCCTCGAACGGCTCCCGCTGCCGTCAGGACGCCGCGTCGCCATCGTCGGCAACGCGGGCGGCCTCGCAATCCTCACCGCCGACGCGCTGGCGTCCGAGGGCCTCGTGCTCGCGGATCTGCAGCCGGCCACGAACAGGCGCCTCGCTGCGCTGGCCCCACCCAACGCGTCGCTCAAGAACCCCGTCGACCTCACCGCAACCGCCACATCCGAGCAACTGCGGGCGGCACTGGAATCAGTCCTCGATGATCCGGGCGTGGATGCGATCGTCGCCGTGTACGTCACCATTCACGGCGACGAGGA
>JAYUDQ010000713.1:0-3298 GCA_043739745.1 Acidimicrobiia bacterium
AAATGACACCCTCCTCACCAGTGACATCGACGACCTGGCCGCGCTCCTCACCGAACGCCGAATGTCCTCCGTCGGAATGATCAGAGTCTGAGGCTGCGCGCGGATCTCCCACGCCGCCACGAGGCCCCGACGCGTGGGGCGGTGCCAGCGCCCCGCAGTACGTCGGACGCTGAACGTGATCCCAGTCATCTGGGGAATCGGCCGTCTCGTTGTCCAATCAGAGCGCACCGTCACTCGCTTGACGAACGCGAGGAGACGAACGCGAGGAAGAGGTGCAACGTGCCCCGTCCAGCGTTCAAGGTCTTCTTCATTCTGTCCTTCTCCACCTCCAACCAGGGCGTCAAAAGGGCGGACGAGGCGTGAAAAGGGCGTCAAACACCGGCCAATACCGGTCACCTACGGTCACTCACGGTCACTCGAAAACCACCGCTGAGCTGGCCACATAGCCTCTGATCAGCAGCGATGTGAATCTGCGGCAGGGGGTTGATTCCCCCCAGCTCCACCTACACATATGCCCTGACCAGGGCATATGTCAAGAAAGCGGCGGGACGAAAACCCCCAGCCCCGAGAGCCCAACAACCGCAGGTCAACTGAGTTCTCGAACCTTTAAGGCGGGCGGTCATCTACCGGATCTCTACCGCCCACATCGCCACCGGAGGCTGGTTGAGGCTCAACAGGCGCTTGCCGAGCCTTCCGTGTAGGCGTATAGTCAAGCGTATGCCACGGTTGCAGGTGTACCTCCCAGATGATCTCTACGACGAGCTGAAGCGCCGCGATCTGCCAGCCTCAGAACTGCTGCAGATCGCCGTGCGCGCCGAACTCGAACGACGTGAAGTCCTCGACGCGACCGACGACTACCTCGCCGAACTGGCTGCCGAGGTCGGTGAACCGACCGCGCGTCAACAATCTCGTGCCGACGCGATCGTGCGACGCATCCGCGATCGTCAACTCCACCAAACCGGCTGAGCTGTGCTGATCATCGACAGCGGAGGCGTCAGCCGCCTCGCCGAACGCTCGACACGGACACTCGCGCTCATCCGCGCCCTTCGCGACGACGGTCTGTGGCCACCGATCGCCCCAACTGTCGTGCTTGTCGAATCGCTGCAGGGTCACAGCGGGAGCGATGCAACCACGAGCAGGTTCCTCAAGACCTGCGTCATCGAAACCGTCGTCACCGAACGGACAGCCCGGCGCGCGGCCGAACTTCGCCGACGCTCGCAGCACGGGTCAGCTGTCGACGCGATCGTCGTCACCCTCGCAGAACCCGGCGGCACCATCCTCACCGGCGACAGAGCCGATATCGAAGCCCTCGCCGCCCATGCCCACGACGTCACGGTCGAGACAATCTGAAATCCTTCCACCGCCGGAATCAGCCATCTGTGCTCCCAATAGGCGGCCGAATGAGCGATGTTCCGTGCCGCGCGTCGTGCATCCCCGAACGCACTAATGTGGCAGGGGCCGTGCCGGGGAAACACTCCCCCGTCCATCACCGCTGGTCACGGCGGCGCTCCATCCGGCGATGTTGAACAACGTGCGACCACGCCGAGAGTGCCGACAAGCGGTCGTCCGTCGTCACTTTCGACAGGACGGAACGAGGACGAATGAAACGCAGCCGCCAAACCCTCGGGGCCCGTGGTGAGTGCGGTAGTGCAGAGTCATGGCACGTCGACCAGAGCAAGGATTTCCCCATCGCCGTTGTTGTCGTCGCTGAACATGTAGGTGTGCGCCGCGTTCAAGCTGAAGGTCAACACGGCGGTGACACCCGGAGCGATCGACTTGAGGCCGCCCGGAAAGTCGATGGGCAGCGGCGGCGGGCCGCTCTGTCCGCCTTCCATCCAGGCACCGATCTCTTCGCCTCGGCTGAGATCGGTGCCACTGGGGACTCCTCCGATGTTCATCCCGTGCGGCCGCGTGCCGGTGTTGGTGACAGCGACGACGTGCGTGCCGGCTGTGAGGGTTGGCACCGTGATCGCGTCGTCGCCGAGCGTGATGGTGAGGTCGGCCTTCGGCACGTCGGTCTGCTTCGCGTCGGTCACGGTGAACATCGTGATCATCCCGTGCTGGGTGTGGTTCATGCCGTCGGCGGCGGGAACGCTGCAGAAGAAGACGTAGGTGCCGGGAGTGAGGGTTCGCGCGTAGCCGAAGTGCACGCCGGGGCCGATGACGGTAGCACCACCGGGATCAGCGATCAGCGGCGCGCCTTGACCGGGACCTTGCGTGAAGAAGGCGGCCGCCTGCTCGAGCGTCGTGCCAGGTACGACCTGGCCGAGGTCGAGCTCGTGAGCGAACGAGCCGACGTTGGTGATGTCGAGATCGACCAAAGGCCCGGCGATGGTCTTCGGCATGGTGATCGAATAGTCGGCGAGCTGCAGCTTGACTGGCCCCGCAGACCGGTCCGGGGGATCACTGCTGCACGCGCCGACGAGCGTGACGGCGAGAACGGCGACGGGGATGAGGGCGAGATGTTTCATGGCAGTTCCTCCGAGTGACGAATTGGGTGTCTTGCACGATGCGTGGAACGTCGGAGTTGGCGCATCGGTCTCCGGTCACCGGTTTGTCACAATCAACTCGTGACTCCAGGCCCTTGCATTTGCCGCTCTGACGGTCGAGGCTGATCCGATGACTCGGGCGTGGATGCGGCGCGGGCTACTCGGTTCCACTGTGGTGCTCGGAGCCGCGGGCGCTTTCGGATCCTTGCGTACGGGTGACTTGCCTGGAAACGGTGACAGTTGGGGTCTCGCCGTCTCGTTCATCGGCTTCGCCTTGTTGGGTTGGGCCATCAGCGGACGGCGACCGGAGCTGCCGATCGGTTGGTTGCTTCTCGCTGGTGGCAGCGTTGGCGCAACCGCCTTCCTTGCGACGTGGTGGGCGGCTCAATCGCTGGTCTACGACCCGGGGTCGCTGCCAGGCGGTCCCTTGGCCGCCTGGCTTTCGCTGTGGCTGTCAGCGCTGCCGTGGCCGCTCGTGCTCGTCGCACCACTCGTGTTGTTCCCGACCGGCCGCGTGCGCACTCGTCGCTGGTTCTGGTTCGGAATTGTGATCGGCGGGGTCATCGGCACCCTGGTGGCCGTCGCGGCCGTCGTGTCGCTGCCGGTGGCTGCACGGCATGCGGTCGAGCTCCTCGACGCCCTCAGTGTTGCAGAGACGGGCGCAGCCGATTTTGCGATCGGACTACAGGCGATCGCACGGTTGGTCGCGTTCGTTGCCACCTTGATCGCACTCCTTGGCCTCGTCGTCGCTCGGCATCGGGTCCGCGGTGAAGACCGGCGGCCGTACACAACGGCCCTGGTCGGCGCTG
>JAYUDQ010000714.1:0-3298 GCA_043739745.1 Acidimicrobiia bacterium
GGGCAAGGGAATGAACGCAGCAAAACCGGGGGTTCGTTCCAGGACCGGAGTTCGACAGGACCGCCGAGGAGCGCGCACAGAAACGATGCGCCGTCAGGAAGAAAGACGGCGTCGAAGGCACGGTATCCGTCCGTTCGCGCTGCCAATCGTGGCATCGGTTCAGGGCCGAGATTCCAGGTTGCGATCGCGGCTGGGTGCTTGGTCGTGAGTGCATGGCGGCCGTCCGGGTGGATACGTACCCGGTCATGATCGCCGGTCCACAGCACCGAGTCCGTGATCGGCGTGGTCCACGTCCGACCGTTCGCTTTGGCCCAGCCGAGGAGCCAGCGTCGTACCTTGCGGTGTCGAGCAGCGCAGTGCAACGCATGCATACCTCGACCATCGCGCACCGTGGGGTCGGCACCACTGTCGACCAGGAGCTGCACCAGCTCGAGACGGCCGAACCCGGCGTTCATGTTGATCGGCGTCGTTACGCCCGAGCCCAACGCTGAACCGGTGGGCGTGCCGGCCTCGATGAGCAGCATGGCCGTGGCCACGATGTCGGACCGCTCCGTCACAAATTTATGATGCTCGAGGCTGAGCCAATGCAAGGCGGTTTGAGAACGATCGTCCACTGCGGTCGGATCAGCGCCATGGTCCAAGAGGCGCTTCGCTACCGCGAAGGCGGCGCCTTGCGCCGCGCGATGCAGCGGCGTGATCCCCACCGAGTCCCGGTCATTCACATCCAGACCGGCAGCCACAAAGACATCCACCATCGCTGCGCTGCGGGCAAACGCCAGCAACCCGGCATCGGTGTTCCCACCACGAACCGACACGAGGGCAGGATTCTGGACAAGCGCATCGCGCACAGCAGCGACGTCATCGCCGACAACCAGCATCTCAAACTTCAACAGCACCCGAGCATCCTTCCAAACTCCGACGCCGGCGGAGTGGAAATCGCAGCAAAGTGGAATCGGCGAAGCGACCCGAATCCGGCACGGCAGACCGGACACACACAGCAAGACGCGTATTGAACCCGCTTCATGCCGGCATCTGACACTCGATTGCACGTGCCGAAAACCGTGGAACGAACCACACACTGCACTCGATAACGGCCGTGCAAGCGGAGTGGTCACCGGTAGACGACGTACCCGAGCCGAGGGTGCTCGTCGGCTAGTGGTGCGTCGATGGCGCTCGACCTACATCAAGTATAGATCGTCTGCGCGCTTAGCTCTGTCCCACGGATTGTCCCACGAACTACCCCGAATCACCCCTGATTCCAGGTACCGGATGGGACATGGATCGGACATATCCCCAGCTCAACGGCACTGAGAACCACGAGACGGACCCGCCCGAGCCCTCTCATACTCCCTTGGTCGCGGGTTCGATCCCACCCGCCCCACCTTGTTCCGGTCGGTCGGCGGTCAACTTCTGCGGGTTCTCGTTCACTGCGTCCCGCCCGGAGGGACTTTGTGCACTATCTCGACACCGCAGGTTTGGCTGGACTTCTCTGTGCTTCTCCGCCTCATGACGGACACCGTTGGCCCGGTGACCTGAGTCGCGACTCGGCATGCGCAGCGCCGATGCCTTCGAAGTACGCCGCGGCGCAGCGGTCGACGCCGGTCGTGCCCTCGCCGGGTGTCATGGAAGACCCGCTCACGGAACGTGCGCGTGGCGGCGTAGAGGTTTCGGCCCGATTCGCGTCGGCCTCATTCCAGCGGCCCATCGGGGTTCGAAGTTGCAATCCGCTGTCGGCGCGCTGCATGAAGCAGTCGATCGTCGGCCGATGCGAATACGGTTGCCCCCGATGCAAGGCTGGCGGCGAGGTGAATTGCGTCGTAGCCACGGAGCTTTTCGCGCTCGGCAAGATCACCGGCCGACCGCACCAGGGCGGTGTTGACAACAACCACATCTACCTGGGCCCAGAGTCCCTCGAGTTCGGCCTTGGCCGACGTGTGCGAGCGAGTACTCAGGCGGGCATCGCGATGTGCCGCGGCCAGCGCGGCCCGTGCTTCGGTGTAACCGATCTCGGCGCAGACGATGTAGTCGGAGTCCAACCAAAGCCGTGCGGCCGCGTCGCCACCTAGTTCGTCGTCGACCAAGAGTTTCAGCACGACCGAGGTATCGACGTAGGTGATCACCCTCGTTGCTCGGCCACGATGTCAGCGAGCGACGAGGCACCGTCGGCGATCTTCACCTGCTTTGCGGGCAGTCGGCGATGTGGCTTGGTCGCAGGTTGGACGATGCCAGCCGCGACGAGTGCCGCCATATGGTCCACGTCACCAGCGACGGCGCTCAGTCGAGCGACGGGTCGACCGTGCTCGGTCACGGTGATCTCCTCGCCGGCCTTGACACGATCGAGAAAGCTGCTGAGCTGATTCTTGAGTTCACGAACACCGACGGTTGATCCGAGCGGAGATGTAGCTACAGTCATACGATCAGTGTAGACAGATTGGGTGCGTAGGTCGGCATCCCACTCCGCATTCGGCATCGTCCCGATTCGCGCGCTCGGTAGCGTCGGGTCAGGCGGTGGGATACCGCCGTTACGACGGGACTGCCCGTCGGCAGGTGAGCGAGTGATGTGCTCGTATCCGGGACGCACCTCGCTGGCTGCATACGAGCGCTCCTTCCCGACGCAGAATTGCGCACCGAGATCGACTGGCCGAAAAGCGGAGTTATGACCGTCCCACCGACCCCACCACCCCAGGGGCTCCCGTGACCCTCGTCCACAAAGCCGTCACCTTCGATTGCACCGATGCCAACGTCATCAGCCGGTTCTGGTCAGCCGTTTCGGCGGCCGATCGACACCGAGCCGATGCCACCGTCGCCGTTCTTCGCCTCGATCGGCCTCGCCGGTTCGTCGCGTATCGGGTACATGTTGATCCAGGTGCCCGAGGACAATACCGTGAAGAACCGGGTGAACCTCGACCTCGATGCCGACGACGTCTCCGTTGAAGTCGCTCGTGTGAATAGCGCTCAGCGCAACACACATTCACGACAAGGACGAGTACGGCATGCACTGGACGACCCTGGCCGACCCCGAAGGCAACGAGTTCTGCATCGGCACCCCGCACCACTGACCGTGTCGCGCGGAAACCGGCAACGATGCCGAACCGCGGACGGACAGATCAGCCGGCAAACCACTCGATATCGACGCCCAGAGTCGACGCTGGCAACCGACTGAGACCACTCCACTTCGGCCCATATGTGTGCGCACACAAATAGTCACGTTCGCTCCCGCCGGTGTCGCTGCCGATGATGGTCCCGCCCCTCGGAGCGGCCAAGTTCTCAGGAAGCCGCCGTAGTGTCAGTGAATCCG
>JAYUDQ010000715.1:0-8425 GCA_043739745.1 Acidimicrobiia bacterium
TCACCACCGAACCGGTCGACCTCTGCGTCGTCGGCGACCCGAACCAGGCCATCTACGCCTGGAACGGGGCCGATCCGACGTTCCTCACCCGCTTCAGCACCCGCTTCCCGAAGGCCGAGATCGTCCGCCTCGACGACAACTACCGGTCCACCCCGCAGATCCTCACCGTGGCCGACGCCGTACTCGGCTTGGGTCAACGCGACAGCCGCCCGCTGCGGGCCAACCGGTCCGATGGGCCGATTCCCACGGTCACGGGGTATGCGAGCGATGTCGACGAAGCACGCGCCATCGCACGGGCCGTGCGCGACCATCACTCCCCACGGGTGCCGTGGAAGCACATGGCCGTGCTCATGCGCACCAATGCGCAGGCGCTGTTGTTCGAGGAGGCGTTCCGGGCGGCCGGCATCCCACTCCGTGTCCGCGGAGGGGGGATGTTCTTGCAGCAGGCCGAGGTCAAGTCCGCGCTGGAGGAGCTGCGCCACGCCCCTGCGTCCTCGCCGTTCCAGTCGCGGGTCAGCGACCTCGAGGAGATCGCAGCCGAAGCCGAAAGCAAGGGCACCGTCGGGCCCGAGGGAACCAACGAGCGGGCCGCGAACCTCGACGGGCTCGTACGGTTGGCCCACGAGTACATCGCCATCGAGCCGACGGGGACCACGTCGGGGTTCCTGCAGTGGATCAACGGCGTCATCACGTCCCGTTACGACGAGCCCGACCAGGGCGGCAACCTGGTCGAGATCGCGACGTTCCACCGTGCGAAGGGCCTCGAGTGGCCGATCGTGTTCGTGGCCGGGCTGGAACGCGGCTACGTGCCGATCGGCCAGGCCGACCATCAGGACGCATGGGACGAGGAGCGCCGGCTGCTCTACGTCGCTGTCACCCGCGCCGAGGAGGAGTTGCACTGCTCGTGGGCACGCACGCGCACGTTCGGCAGCCGCACGACCAACCGGAACGAGTCGCCGTGGGTGGCCAACATCGAGGCCGCACGGGCGTCGTTGGCCGATCCGTCGCAGGGCGACTGGCAGGCCCAGCTGCGGGCGCAGCGCGAACGTCTCTCGGCCGCGAAGGCAGCCGGCGTACCGGGCATCCGGGGGACGAAGGGTGCGGCCATCGAAGTAGGCGCCCGTGCCGACCCGTCTGTGCTCGAAGCGCTGAAGAAGTGGCGGGCGAACGAGGCCCGGGCGTCGGGCATGCCGGCATTCGTCATCTGCCACGACACCACCCTCGCAGCCGTGGCCGAGGCGCGGCCGGCGGATCGGGCCGGGCTGCTTGCACTGCCCGGGATGGGGCCGGTGAAGGTCGGCCGCTATGGCGACGGGCTGCTTGCGGTGGTGGCGTCCATGACGGAAGTGGCGCACCGCGCGTCGTGACGGCGCGGGTTGCTGGGGTCCCAAGGACCGGATTGCCGGGATCCGCGTGCGACGCAAACACCGGCCCCACCTCCCTGCGTACAGTGCCGACCGTGCGCCTCCGCATCGAACAACGCTTCCTCGCCACCCCCGCCCAGGTGGGTGCCGCACTGATCGATCCCGACTACCTCGTGCAGGCGCTGGGTTCTCTGAAGGACGTGGGCCCGCCGGTCGTCGAGTCGCAGCAGCGAACCGGCGACTCGGTGCGCCAGCGAGTCACCTACCGCTTCACCGGCAAGCTCCCGGGTGCCGTCACCGCGGTGATCGACCCGAAGCGGCTCACCTGGACGGAGGAAACGACAATCGACACCGTCCGCCGTACCGCGCGCTTCGTCATGACGCCCGTGCATTACCCGAACTTCTTCACCGCGACTGGCACTTGGTCGCTGCGCGCGGACCCCAGGTCGACCGCCGCCAAACCCGTGACCTTGCGCGTGATCGAGGGTGATCTGAAGGTCCGGTCCCCGGTCCCCTTCGTTGGCGGACAGGTCGAGAAGGCCATCGTGAGCGGCCTCAGCGAACGCCTGGCCGACGAGCCTGCCGCGTTCGCGCGCTGGTTCGCGGTGAAGCGCTGAGCCCAAGCCCTCCCGCACCCGAATCGACCGCGCGGGATGCCGTGGTTAGCGTGCCGACCCATCGGGCGGTGAAGCCATCGCCCTCTGAACCGGGGGAACGC
The DNA here is from genome assembly GCA_043739745.1 of Acidimicrobiia bacterium. Classification (GTDB taxonomy): domain Bacteria; phylum Actinomycetota; class Acidimicrobiia; order Acidimicrobiales; family JANYDT01; genus JAYUDQ01. The sequence goes on from JAYUDQ010000715.1 coordinate 2,083, forward strand.
CACGTGAAGTTCGGGATCTTCTACGAGCACCAGCTGCCCCGTCCGTGGGAGGACGGCGCCGAGCTGAAGCTGTTCCAGGACGCGCTGTCGCAGGTGGAACTGGCCGATCAGCTGGGCATCGACTTCGCATGGGAGGTCGAGCACCACTTCCTCGAGGAGTACAGCCACTCCTCCGCACCCGAGATCTTCCTCGCCGCGGCCAGCCAGCGGACGAAGCAGATCCGCCTCGGCCACGGCATCGTGCTCATGCCGCCCGGCTACAACTTTCCGGCCAAGATCGCCGAACGCATTGCCACCCTCGACCTCGTGTCGAACGGCCGGGTCGAGTTCGGTACCGGAGAGAGCGCGTCACGGGCCGAGCTCGAGGGCTTCGGCATCGACCCCGCCGAGCGGCGGGCAATGTGGCGCGAAACCGTCGAGCAGGTGGCCAACATGATGGCCATGGACCCGTACCCCGGGTTCGAGGGCAAGTACTTCTCCATGCCGACCCGCAATGTGGTGCCGAAGCCGGTGCAGAAGCCGCACCCACCGCTTTGGGTCGCATGCTCGAACCGCGAAACGATCCACCTCGCCGCTCAGCTCGGCATCGGTGCGCTCACGTTCGCCTTCATCGACCCGGCCGAGGCGAAGCACTGGGTCGACGACTACTACGAGACGTTCAAGCGCGAGTGCGTCCCGATCGGCCACACCGTGAACCCGAACATCGCCATGGTGACGAGCTTCTCGTGCCATCCGGACCACGACGAGGCCGTTCGCCGCGGCATGGACGGGTTCCGTTTCTTCCAGTTCGCGCTCGGCCACCACTACGGGTTCGGAAAGCACACGCCCGGCCGTACGAACATCTGGGAGCACTACGAGGCCGTGCGCGACAGCATCGGGCTCGACATGATGGGTGGCGGCACCGGTGGCATCGGTACGCCAGACGAGCTACGCACGCATCTGCGGAAGTTCGCCGATGCCGGGGTCGACCAGACCGTGTTCATCCAGCAGGGCGGCAAGAACCGTCACGAGCACATTTGCGAATCGCTCGAACTGTTCGCTTCCGAGGTGATGGGCGAGTTCAAGGCCGACGAAGCCGAGCGGGAGGCGAAGAAGGCGGCCGAGCTGGCGCCATACATCGAGGCCGCATTCGCCCGCAAGCAGTACATGGAACCGCTGGCCGACGCGGACATACCTGTCTGCGACGCCTACGGCAACCTGGTGGCAGAAGTCGACCTCGACACGATGCCGGAAGCGAACCGGCAACGCGCCATCGCCATGCGCCAGCTCCGGGAGATCGTGCGCAAAGCCGACGAGGCACGGGTGTCGGCCTGACAGGATCGGTGGGTTCACTACCGCAGCGGTGGTAAACCCACCAGACCTCGGAGACGAAAGCGGAACGGCGGTCCTGCCTGTCCTACCCTCGCGGCAGTCTCCAGGCATGGACGCCGCAGCCAAAGCCAGCGAGATCGCCGCCGAGCGCAACGGAATCGTTGCGAGAACCGAGCTTCACGCGGCCGGCCTGAGTCACCGTCAGATCGATGGCCTGCTCGCCCGCGGCATCCTCGTCGCTGCGCACCGGGGCGTGTTCCGGCTCCGCAGCGTTGCCGACTCGCTCGTCACCCGCTGCACCGCGGCGTGGGTGCGAGCCGGCGACGACGCCGCGGTCGACCGGTGGAGCGCCGCCGTCCTCCACGGGCTGCGGCCGGAGCATGACGAAGGCGCCTCCGACGCATTGCCGCGCGGGGTGAGCCTCGCCATCCCCGGGGGTCGACACCTCGCGATCCCCGGTGTCGACCTGGTTCGCCGCTCCGGCCTCTGCTCGCTCGACACGCAGCAGCACGCCGGCTTCCGAGTCACCACACCGACGCGCACCCTGATCGACATCGCCGAGCTCATGTCGCCCCGGCAACTGGGGTTCATGGTCGACGACGCGCTGCGGCGGCGGCTCACTGCCCTCCCGCTTCTTCGTCGCCGGGTCGACGCAATAGGCCGCGCCGGTCGGGCCGGCGCCGGAGTCATGCAATCTGTCCTCGGCGAACGCGATGGTGAAGTACGCGGTAGCAACACGTTCGAGCGCGACGTGCGGGCGGCGCTGCGGTCCGCCGGACTGCCCGAGCCCGTCACCCAGCACCCGGTGCTCCTTGCGGACGGCAGCAAACGTTTCCTCGACCTCGCCTACCCGGACGCGCTCCTCGGCATCGAGGCCGTGAGCTGGGAATGGCATGCGCAGCGAAGCGACTGGGCTGCGGACCAGGAGCGCAACAACGGTCTTGCCGCGATTGGCTGGCGCATGGTCGGCGTCACGTGGGATCAGCGGCGACACCGTCCCGACAGCATCGCCAGCGCCGTTCGAGCGGCTCTGGCCTGGCGGTCGTCGCCATGAATGGCGGCCGGCGGCGAGAGGTTCGGAGGGTTCGCCACGCCTCCGGTGGCAAAGGCACCGATCCGGCCCGGTGCGCCGGGTGCGCGCACTGCGCCCGAGGCTCAGCCCTCGGCTTCGCCCGCCAACTCCAGCCAGCGCTCCTCGGCCGAGTCGAGCCTGGCCTGCGCATCGGCCAGCGAGGCGCCGAGGGTGCCGATGGCGAGGCCGTCGCGGGCCGCGACGGCTTCGTCCAGCTCCGTCGACAGCCGCTCCCGGTCCTTGGTCGCCTTGCTCAAGTCCCGCTCCGCGTTCTTGATCAGGTGGCGCAGCGTGCTCGACGACCGCTTTTTCGGCCCATCGAGAACGGCCACCGCAGAAGGGCGCAGCACCGGCTTGGTGACCGGAGCCGCCGGCCCGCCGCTCCCGCCCGCATCGCGCCGCGCCCGCCAGCCGGCGTAGCCACCGGCCACGAGTTCGGCCCGGCCATGGTCGATGGCGAGCACGTCCTCCACGGTACGGTCCATGAACGAACGGTCGTGGCTGACGACGACGAGCGTGCCCGGCCACTCGTCGAGGAAGTCCTCGAGCGCCCGCAAGGTATCGAGATCAAGGTCGTTGGTCGGCTCGTCGAGGAGCAGCACATTCGGTCGCTCGGCCAGGACGAGCAGCAGCTGCAGGCGGCGGCGCTCGCCACCGGACAGCGTCGAGATCGGGGCGAACTGGGCGTCGTCCTCGAACCAGAACTGCTCCATCAGCCGCTTGTCCTCGGGAGTACCGACGGGACGGGACGGCCCGGCGACCGCTTCGCGCACCCGCTGCGTCGGATCGAGGGCGCGACCGAGCTGATCGGAGTACGAGAGCCGGACAGTGGGGCCGACGTCGACCGTGCCCATCTCCGGCGTCAGGCGCCCGGCGAGGACGTCCAGCAAGGTGGTCTTGCCCGTGCCGTTCGGGCCGACGATGCCGTACCGGCCACCTGGATCGAGGATCCAGTCGAGCTTGCGGAACAGCCACAGGCCGGGCTCCCCGGCGCGATCGCTCCCCAGGCGCTCGCGGAAGCGGTGCCCGACGCCCGAGAGCTCGATCACCTTGTTGCCGAGCCGGGGCGCGAGGCTCTCGTCGGCGCTGGCACGGAAGCTCCCCTGCCCCGGCCCACGCTCGCCCTCGCCGCTTCTCGACGTCGCCGCGCCGAAACCCAACGAACCGGAGCGCGCGGCGGCCTGCGCCCTTCCGTTCACGATCGCCGTCGCCGACTCGATGTGCGCCTTCGGCTTCCGGGTCCGTGCCGGGGCGCCGCGACGCAGCCATGCCAGTTCTTTGCGAGCCAGGTTCTGCCGGGTGGACTCGCTCGCCGCGTTGCGCTCCTCACGTGCCTGTCGCCCCTCGAGGTACCCCTGGTAGCCACCGTCGTGGAGGTAGCCGGTGCCGCGGTCGAGCTCGAGCACCTTCGTACACGCACGGTCGAGCACATGACGGTCGTGGGTGACCAGGAGCAGCCCACCGCGCCAGCGGGCAAGGCGCTCCTCGAGCCAGCCGATGGCATCGAGGTCCAGATGGTTCGTCGGCTCGTCGAGCACGAGCAGGTCCGCCTCCTGCAGCAGCGCACGCGAGAGTGCGACCCGTTTCCGCTGCCCGCCGGACAGCGAGGCGACGTCGGCATCGAGCAGGCCGTCCATACCGAGGTGGCCGAGGATCGACTCGGCCTCCCATGCCTTCGCGGTATCCACGCCTGCGGTCACGGCCTCACGGACCGGACCGGCGCTGAGCACCGCCTCCTGATCGAGCACGACGATGCGAACGCCCCGTCCGCGACGAACCATGCCCGACTCCGGTTCGGCGAGCCCGGCCAGGATCCGCAGCAGTGTCGACTTCCCGCAACCGTTGATGCCGACCACCCCGAGCCGATCACCGTCGGCGATGGTGAGCGAGAGGTTGGTGAAGAGCGGCTTGTCGGGTCGGGTGGCCGTGATCGCTGACGCGTCGACGAGGATCATGCGCCGCCACTCGACGGGGACGTCGGAGACGCCGGGGACACTGGCAGAGATATGTCACTCGTGCTGCCAGTACTCTCGTCGCCGTCGGCCGCAGTGACGATGGGGCCGTCAGTCACGCCGTGGGCCGCAACCCGCGCCGCCTCGGCGAAACGGGCGAAGTCGATCGAGATGAACAGCCCCTCCACCTCGCCTAGGAGTTCCCCGGTGACACCGTGGAACGAGCTGCCCTTGGTGAAGATCTTGCGCCCCTCGACCCGGTCGAGCCGACCCTCGTAGCGGATGAGCGTGCGCAACGGCGTCGGTCGGCGGTAGTTGACGTCGAGGCGCGCCGTCATGCCCGGTCGGCCCGACAGCGACTGGGCCATGCCCAGCAGTTCATCAAACACCGCGGCGACGATCCCGCCGTGGACGCACCCTGGCGGTCCTTCGTACGCCGCGCCAAAGGTCGCGTCACCGTGCACGGCGCCGTCGATGATCTCGAGCCGAACCGGAGGCGCGATCGCATTGCCGAGGCCGATCATCGGCGAATGGTCGAAGAATCCGAGGCGGGAATCGTCGTCGAGCACCACGTCGCCGGCATTCGCAGACTCGGCGAAGCCGGTCCACCCCGGGCGGCTGCCATGTGCCCGCATCGAGGTGACGACCGCGGCGAGGGCGTCTGCGGACTGTGTGAGTGCCTCAGTAGGGGCATCGGTACGGACGAGCAGATCAATAAGCGCGCGTAGCTCTAAGGCGAGACGGTGGAGCTCGGCACGCCGCGGCGTCGGCTCGGGGCCGTACGGCAGCATCGACGACAGACGCGAGAACTCGGGTACCGGCACGTCAGACGCCCGTTGCAAACGGTGCATGCGCATCGAGATCGATGTCGACGACAAGCGGGGCATGGTCGGAAGGGAGCTTCCCCTTGCGGGCGTTGCGGTCGACCATCGACCACGTGACCCTGTCTGCGATCGGCGGCGTGGCCAGTGCGAGATCGATGCGCATGCCGCGGTGTTGATGGAAGTCGCCGGCGCGGTAGTCCCAATACGTGTACAGACGATCACCGTCGTACAGCTTCCGGAAGACGTCGACGAAACCCCATTCCCGGAGGGCGCTGAGCGCGGCCCGCTCGGCGAGGGTGACGTGCGTCGAATTCTCGAACGCCTTCACGCTCCACACGTCACGATCGTCGGGAGCGATGTTGAAGTCGCCGAGGACCATCTCCGCTCTTGCCGGTGATGATGTGCGCGCGTACTGTTCGCGCAGGCGGGCCAGCCACTCCAACTTGGCGCCGAAGTGCGGGTCGTCGATGGTGCGGCCGTTGGGGACGTAGACGCTCATCACCCGCACCGGACCGCAGGTGGCGGTGATCAGACGAGCCTCGCCGAGAACACCCTGCACATAGTCGTCGGCCGGTCCGGTTCCAACCAGCCCGTCGGTGAAGCCGTTCACCACATCGGTGAGACCGACCCGGCTGAGGATGGCGACGCCGTTCCACTGCCCCTGGCCGAAGTGCGCCGACTCGTAGCCGAGCGCCTGGAACGCCATGGCCGGAAAGGCCGAGTCGGCGAGCTTGGTCTCCTGCAGGCACAGCACGTCGGCATCGGCATAGCCGAGCCATTCCTCGACGCGTGGGAGCCGGGCCTTCAGTGAATTGACGTTCCAGGTGGCGATCCGCACGGGGAGCGAGGATAGGCCGGGCGCGCGACTGCTCTGGTCACGGAACTGCGCGCACCGGTCGCATTTGGGTCAGTCTCTGGCCGTTCGGGTCAGCGCTTCTTGGCTGCAGGGCGCGCCTTGCTCGCCCCGGCTGCCTTGGCCGCAGTCGCAGTCGCAGTCGCGCCCCGACTCTTGGCCGGCAAGACTTTGGCGGTCGGCTTCTTCACCGGCGTCGCGGCCGTCCTGGCTACCGGCGCGGCCTTCTTGACGGGCCGCGCTGCCTTCTCGGCCTTAGGGGCTGCCTTCTCGGCCACAGGTGCAGCCTTCTTCGACGAAGCTGCGGCCTTGCTGGCCGCTGCCTTCGTAG
>JAYUDQ010000716.1:0-19394 GCA_043739745.1 Acidimicrobiia bacterium
CTCAGGCGCGGTCGCAGCCCTGCCGATGCATGCACTGTGGCAACCCTCGCCCCGGAGACGGTCACGCTTCCTCGGGCGCTGAACCGCGTCCGTTCCTACGCCCGGCGGACCCATCCGGCGTGGCTCGCAACGTGGGCCTTTGCCGCCCTCTTCGCGCTCGTCTACGGCGCGCTTGCCGTGCGGGCGCATCGGAACTTCGGCACCTGGGGCTTCGACACCGGCATCTACGACCAGGCCTTCTGGCTCGTCTCTCGGGGCCGGACCTTCATGACGATGCGAGGTATGAACGTGTGGGGCCACCACGTCAATCTCGTGGCCTTCCTGTTCGCGCCCTTCTACTGGCTCGGGGCTGGACCGGAATTCCTCGTCGCCGTCCAGGCGGCCGTGCTCGCGCTCGGCGCCGTCCCCGTGCACCTGATCGCCCGCGACCGATTGAAGTCGTCGTGGATCGGCCTGGTGTTCGCGGTCGCCTACCTGCTCTATCCGCCTACGGGTTGGCTCGCCTGGACGAACTTCCATCCCGAGGCACTGTGCGTCACCCCGTTGCTGTTCGCTTGGTGGCTCGGCCGCCGCCGGCGGTGGCTGCCCTTCGCCGGTTGCGTGTTCCTGGCAATGGCGATGCGGGAGGAGGTCGCGCTCGTCGTCACCATGATGGGTCTGCTACTGGCGCTGACGGCCCGGGCCGACCGTCGGGCTGGCATCGCAGCCCGTTCGCGTCGCGACCGTTGGGTGCCGTGGATCACCGCGCTCGCCGGCATGACCTGGTTCGTCGTGTCCACGAAGGTCGTCATCCCCCACTTCAACCACGGCGCCGATCCTTACTACGTCCAGCGGTTCTACGGCTCATTCGGCAACTCGATGGGCGAGGTGCTCAAGACGATGGCGCTGCATCCGGGGAGGGTGCTGTCGCTCGCAGCGAAGCCCGACCGCCTCCAATTCGGCTTCGATCTGTTCGCCCCATTCGGCGGTCTCTCGCTCGTCGGACTTCCGTTCCTCGCCATGTCGGTGCCGCAGGGTCTGGCCGCCGTGGCCTCGAGCAACGTCGAGTGGTTCGTCCGCGACATCCGCTTCCAGTACACCGCGCTCATTGTCGTCGGTGTGGTCGTCGCCGCCATCGAGGGCACGGCGTTGCTGGTCCGGCGCCGGGCCGCGCTGCGAGTGCCGCTGCTCGCCTGGATGATTGTCTGCTCGGTGTTGAGCGCGTTCATCCGTTCCCCGCTGCCGATCGGCATCAACGCCGATCAGTGGATAGGCCCTTCGGCGCGAACGGCTGAACGTGTGGTCGCGCTCGACCAGATCCCTGCCGGTGCCCGTGTGAGCGCGAGCGACGACCTCGTCGCCCACCTCACCCACCGTTCGCACGTCTACGACTTCCCGAACCCGTTCCAGCCGATGACCTACGGCGCGGACAGCGTGACCCGTGCCGACCCGGCGGACATCGACTGGATCGTCGCAGACACGATCAACATGAAGCCGGCCTGGGTCGCACTGCTACGTGCGCATACTGCATCGGCCGGGGATTTCGTCGTGACCTGGCAGCACGACGGGCTCGTGGTGGCCCGTCGGCGCTGGCCGGTGCCGCGAACCCGCGAATCGCCGGCGATGACGTCGGCCGGATCGACGCCGAGGGCGCGCAGCCGAGCCGAAAGCGCCGCGATCTTCACCTCGGCTTCGGCCTCTTTCGCCCGAGCTTCGGCGACCTGCTCGATTCCCTCGATCCCGCTGATCAGGACGTCTCCCTTCGGATCGACGAAGCGGAACATCTCGTCGTCGAACGACAGCACCAGCCCGAGCATGGGGCTGTGCCGGCCCACCGCGTCCGAGATGAATGTGAGCCCGTCGCCTCTCCGCTCGAAGCCGACGATGGCCTTGTCGTACGGGTCGATCAGGTAGTACTCGAGGCATCCTAAGCGCGCATATAGTGCGTACTTGCGCTGCATCTCGGTGGCGGTGTTCTTCGGCGAGAGCACTTCGAGCACGACCTGCGGACAGACGCCATCTTCCACCCACTGCAGGTACGAGCCGCGGTACCCCGGTGGACGGCCGAACGCGACGAGCCCATCAGGAGCGACGCGGGCCGTCGGGTTGCCCTCTTCGTAATACCAGAGCAGGTCGCCGGCGACGAAGACGTCGAGGCGGGCGAGGAACCAGCCCCGCAACGCCTGCACCACATAGGCGATGGTGTCCCACTGGAGCGTGTTGTCGGACATCGGCTTTCCATCGCTGTCGGGATACTCGACAAGCGACCGCTTCGCTTTTGCCACGGCGGGAATCGTATCGGCATCGGTTGTCATGGTGACGAGGATGCCGGAGGGGTATGACGGTGAGCGCTATGCCGCTGCGTTCGTGCGAGTGCGCAGGAGCGCGAGTATCTCGGCTGCGGCCTTCGGGATGTTGGACCCGGGCCCGTAGATGCCGGCGACACCGGCGGTGCGGAGGAACTCGTAATCCTGCGCAGGGATGACGCCGCCGCAGATCACGAGCACATCACCCGCGTTGGCGTTCTTCAGTTCGCGTATCAATTCGGGAACGAGCGTCTTGTGGCCGGCGGCCTGGCTGGACACGCCGACGATGTGCACGTCGTTCTCGACCGCATCACGCGCAACCTCGGCCGGTGTCTGGAACAGCGGGGCGACGTCGACATCGAAGCCGATGTCGGCGAACGCGGTGGCGATGATCTTCGCGCCCCGGTCATGGCCGTCCTGCCCCATCTTGGCCACGAGCATGCGGGGGCGGCGGCCCTCCTCGGTGGCGAACGCGGCCACGTCGGCCACGATGGCCTGGAAGTCCTTGTCGTCGGCATAGGCCGCGCCGTACACGCCGCTGATCGACCGGATCTCGGCCTTGTGGCGGCCGAACACCGTCTCCAGCGCATCGCTGATCTCACCGACCGTGGCTCGGGCCCGACTCGCTTCGACGGCGAGGGCGAGCAGGTTCTCGGTGCCGCGGGCACCTTCGGTCAGTGCGTCGAGTGCGGCCTTCACCTTCGCGGTGTCGCGGGTCGCCTTGATGTGGTCGAGCCGTTCGATCTGTGACGCCCGCACCCGCGTGTTGTCGATGTCCATGATGTCGACTGCGTCTTCTTCGGCGAGGCGGTACTTGTTGACGCCGACGATGACGTCCTCACCCCGGTCGACCCGGGCCTGGCGGCGGGCTGCGGAGTCCTCGATGCGCAGCTTCGGCATGCCCGACTCGACCGCCTTCGTCATGCCGCCGAGCGACTCGACCTCCTGGATCAGCTTCCAGGCCTCGCTGGCCAGCGAGTGGGTGAGGTGCTCGATGTAGTAGCTGCCGCCGAGCGGGTCGACCACATGGGTGATGCCGGTTTCCTCGGCCAGGATCAGCTGGGTGTTGCGTGCTATGCGCGCAGAGAACTCGGTAGGCAGCGCGATGGCCTCGTCGAGCGCGTTCGTATGCAGGCTCTGCGTTCCGCCGAGCACCGCGGCCATCGCCTCGATCGTGGTGCGCACCACGTTGTTGTACGGGTCCTGCTCGGTGAGCGACACCCCGCTCGTCTGGCAGTGCGTGCGCAACATCAGCGATCCCAGGTTCTTCGGCTCGAACTCGCTCACGATCTTCGACCACAGCAGCCGCGCCGCGCGCAGCTTGGCCACCTCCATGAAGAAGTTCATGCCGATGCAGAAGAAGAAGCTGAGCCGGCCGGCGAACGCGTCGATGTCGAGGCCGCTGGCCCTGGCGGCCCGGATGTACTCGAGGCCGTCGGCGAGCGTGAACGCCAGCTCCTGCACGGCATTCGCGCCGGCTTCCTGCATGTGGTAGCCGCTGATCGAGATCGAGTTGAACTGCGGCATGTTCGCCGACGTGTAGCCGATGATGTCGGCGATGATCCGCATGCTCGGCGTCGGCGGGTAGATGTAGGTGTTGCGGACCATGAACTCCTTGAGGATGTCGTTCTGGATCGTGCCGCTGAGCTTGGCCTGCGACACGCCCTGCTCCTCGGCGGCCACGATGTAGCCGGCCAGGATCGGCAGCACGGCGCCGTTCATCGTCATCGACACGCTCATCTTGTCGAGCGGGATGCCGTCGAAGAGGATCTTCATGTCCTCGACCGAGTCGATGGCCACGCCCGCCTTGCCGACGTCGCCGGTGACCCGCGGATGGTCGCTGTCGTAGCCGCGGTGCGTCGCCAGGTCGAAGGCCACGCTGACGCCCTGCTGGCCGCCGGCGAGGTTTCGGCGGTAGAACGCGTTGGACTCCTCGGCCGTCGAAAAGCCGGCGTACTGGCGCAGCGTCCACGCCCGGTTCGCATACATCGTGGCGCGCACGCCGCGCAGGTAGGGGGCGATGCCGGGGAGCGTGTCGACCGTCTCCAGCGCCTCGAGGTCGGCCGCCGTGTAGAGCGCCTTCACCTCGATGCCCTCCGGGGTGTGCCAGGTCAGGGCGTCGGACGAGGTGACCTTCGCTTCCTTGACGGCCAGCGTCTCCCAGGCGGACAGGTCGGGCGCGTCGAAATCGTTGAGCACGGCCGACCAGGCTACCGGTGGGGGTGGGTGCGGCCCAAGCCCTCCTCGCCAGCGATGACCGCCGTCACCTGCGACCGGCCTGCTCAGCTCAGCGACCGCCGACGGGTCGACCCGCGCACCTCGACGGTTGCGCCCGCGCACCTCCGGCTTTCGCGGCGCTCCACCGGTAGAATCGATTCGAGGTGCGCGGGCCTTCGGGTCGAGGTGCGCGAATTCCGCCAGGTTGGGCAGCGGAATGAGCCTGGGGGATTCGTCCGATCCGCGTCGCGCCTCTTGGGGGATGAAGGGAGGCTGTAGGTTCACTGCCGTGCGGCAGAGGGGACCCGAAGTTCGCGAGGTCGACGAACACCTGTACCGAACCACGGTGAGCCCGGCGGCAGCCCAGGCGACGGTTCGGGTTCAGGCGCATCGTCTGAGCTGAGGCTGCGGGGCGCCGTTCAGAACAGCGCGAGCTCGCGCTCGACGACCGGCATCGGCGTCCGATCCCCGTCCGCAACCCGCCGTTCGAAGGCCAGCAGTGCACGCTTGGCGTCGAGCCCGCCGGCAAAGCCGGTGAGCGACCCGTCCGCCCCGATCACGCGGTGGCACGGCAGCACGATCGACACCGGGTTGCGACCGTTGGCCGCCCCGATGGCCCGCACCGCGGTCGGCACACCGATGCGTTTCGCCTGCTCGCCGTAGCTGACGGTCTGGCCGAACGGGATCGTGGCCAGTGCCCGCCACGCCTTCACCTGGAAAGCCGTGCCACGGAGGTCGAGCGGGAGGTCGAACTCGACCCGCTGTCCGGCGAAGTACTCGCTGATCTGGCGGGCAGCCTTTGCCAGCACGGGATGGCCACCATCGGTTGCGGCGCCGGCGAATGCGACGCGCGAGGGGTCATCGCCCTGCCAGATGACCGCCGAGAGTCCGGCGTCAGAGCACACGAGTCGGAGTTCGCCGACGGGGCTGTCGATGTGGGTGGCGACGAGGGTCATGAGGACAGTCTGCGGGTTCGGCGCACTGGGAACTAGCGGAATTCGGACGGTTGCGCCCGTCACAGCAATGCGTCGATGGTCGCGGCGAGCTCGCGGTCGCGGGCGGTCACCGTGTTCCCCTTGTCGTGGGACGTCAGCTCGATCGTCACCGTGTTCCAGACGTTCGACCAGTTCGGATGGTGATCCGCCTTCTCCGCCGCCAGTGCGACCCGGCTCATGAAGGCCCACGCCTCACTGAAGCTCTTGAATCGGAACTCGCGGTGGAGTGCACCATCACGCTCGGTCCAGCCAGGCTCATGGGTGGAAGCACTCATCGCTTCTCGAACCCGAGATGGAACCGCTCGACGGCTCGGGCGAAGATGTTCGCCTCGACGACCGGTTCCTCGATCACGTGCAAGTTCTTCATACGTCGCGACATCTCGGTGAACAGTACCTTCAGCGAGTGTCGGGCGATGTTCGATCCTAAGCACACATGCGTTCCGAATCCGAACGCGAGGTGGGGGTTCGGATGGCGGGTGATGTCGAAGCGGAACGGGTCGGTGAACACGTCCTCGTCGCGGTTGGCCGACGCGTAGAGAAGCACGATCCGATCGCCTGGCTCGATCGTCTGTCCACGTACGACATGCGGCGCGACGGCCCGCCGGAAGAAGTTGTTCAGCGGGGTGACCCAGCGGAGCACCTCATCGACGGCCTTCGGCGCGAGTGCGGGGTGGGCGGCAAGGTTGTCCCACTGGTCGTTGTGGTCGCAGAACGCCCGCAGGCCATGGGCGATCGAGGTTCGAGTGGTCTCGGCTCCACCGGCCACGAACAGCCCGGCCTCGTGGACGATGTGCGCCTGCGTGAGGTGCGCGCCGTCGATCTCGCCGTGCACCCAGGTCGACATCAGGTCGTGGGCGGGGCAGCCCTGACGCTCGCCGGACACCTTCATGACCGCCTGGAACAACGCCATGTTCGCCTGCATGAACTCCATGAATGTCGCACCCGAACGCTCGCGCATGTCCGTCCGCATCAAGCGTTCGGACCACACCTTGAGCGTGGGCCACTCCGCCTCGTCGAAGCCGATGAGCCGGCACGTGAGGCGCGCGGGATACGGACCGGCGACACCATCGACAACCTCGACCGACCCGCGGTCGATGAACTTGTCGATCAGCTCGTTCGCCAGCGTGCGGAACTCGGGCTCTCGGCCGATGGCTGTCGGACGGGTGAAGAAGTCACGCACGAGCATGCGCTGCTGGCGGTGGCGGGGGTCGTCCTGGGCGATCATGTTGAGCTCCTCGCGTGACCAGACGGCGCGATATCCGAGGCCGGAGAGGAACACGTCGGAGCGTCGCTCGACATCCATCACGTCGGCGTGCTTCGTGATCCCCCAGAGCCCGTTGCGTTCGTCGCGGTAGACCGGCTCGTTGGCTCGCATCCAGGCCCAGAGGTCGTGCGGATTGGTGCGGTACAGGTCGGGGTCGAGCAGGTCGGCCTCCGGCCGCTCGGTGGCAAGGGTCGGTGCGGTCATGGCGCTCATGGTGGCGGACGACCCAAGGAACCGCCAACCGCTCGGGCCGACCGGTCCGCCCTACGATCCGGGCGTGACGACCGCCTATCTCGCCCCGCCCGGCTTCGAGGAGGTTCTGGAGGAGGAGCTGGCGCTGGCGGGCGTGACGATCCGGCTCCGGCACGATCGGCTGCTCGTGAGCGATAGTGCGCCCATCGTTTCGGCCTGGGCGGCCAACATCTGGTTCGATGTCGAGGAGCTGCCCGTCGCTTCGATCGGCGACGCGGCCAAATCGCTGCGGGGCATCCAGCGCAACTGGGCACGTTTCTCGCCCGTCCTCGGCGGGCGATCGAAGCTCATCGAGGAACGCCTGCCGCATGTGTCCGCTCGTCCTCTCGAGCTTGACGTAGAGGCCCCTGCGGCGCCGCTCGGATCGTGGACGCTGCTGTCCAACGACCGGATGCTGGCCGCTGGCCGCTGCTCGAACCCGTTCCCCAACGGCGAGCCCGGGTTCGTCGAGGACCGCGTCGGTCCGCCCAGTCGCGCCTACCTGAAGGTGTGGGAGGCGCTCGTGCGCCTGCGCCGCCGGCCGATTCCCGGCGAGCGCTGCCTCGACCTCGGGGCCAGTCCGGGTGGTTGGACGTGGTTCCTCGCCCGAACCGGGGCGACCGTGCTGGCTGTCGACAAGGCCCCGCTCGATCCGGCGCTGATGACACGCCCGAATGTGACGTGGCAGGCAGGGTCGGCGTTCGCACTCGAGCCGCGCGACGTCGGGCCGGTCGACTGGCTGTTCAGCGACATCATCTGTTACCCGAGCCGGCTCCTGGCGCTCGTCGAACGGTGGCACGCGGCCGGCACGGTCCGGAACTTCGTGTGCACGATCAAGTTCCAGGGGGAGACCGACCATGGGGTGGTCCGCTCCTTCGTCGCGATTCCGGGCGCGCAGGTGATGCATTTGCACAACAACAAGCACGAGCTGACGTTCGCGCTGTTGGAGCCCGCAATCGCGTCGGCAGGCCTCAGCAGAGGCGACCGGTAGCCTGGACTCCGTGAGTGAGCGCCAGCGAGCGAACCATGATGCACAGCGCCCGGCTCGCCGGGCGGCCCGAGGCATGCCGAGGGTGGTCCGGTGAGTGAGCGCCAGCGAGCGAACCATGATGCACAGCGCCCGGCTCGCCGGGCGGCCCGAGGCATGCCGAGGGTGGTCCGGTGAGCGACCCCCGCACGTACGTCATCCACACGTACGGCTGCCAGATGAACGAGCACGACACCGAGCGCATCGCCGGGCTGCTCGAGGCCGACGGCATGGTCGCGGTCGACAGCGACGAGGACGCCGACGTGATCGTCTTCAACACGTGCACGATCCGCGAGAACGCCGACAACAAGCTCTACGGCAACCTCGGCCACATCAAGCCGTTGAAGGACCGCAAGCCCGGCGTGCAGATCGTCGTCGCCGGGTGCCAGGCGCAGAAGGACCAGGGCCTCATCCAGAAGCGGGCGCCCCAGGTCGACGTCGTGTTCGGCACCCACAACGTGCATCGGGCCGCGGAGCTCATCCGTGCGTCCCGCGAATCCGGTCCGCTGATGGAGATCCTGGCCGAGTCGGACGCCTTCCCCAGCGCGCTTCCGGTCCGCCGCGACGACGCATGGTCCGCATGGCTCACGATCCAGATCGGCTGCGACAACTCCTGCGCGTTCTGCATCGTGCCGAGCGTGCGGGGCGTCGAGATCAGCCGTCCGTTCGCCGACGTGGTGGGCGAGGCGTCAGCGCTTGCGGCGGCCGGCGTGGTCGAAGTGACGCTGCTCGGGCAGAACGTGAACAGCTTCGGGCGTGACCTCGCCTCCGAATGGCGGACGCATGCGGACTGGAG
Organism: Acidimicrobiia bacterium; assembly: GCA_043739745.1. GTDB lineage: Bacteria > Actinomycetota > Acidimicrobiia > Acidimicrobiales > JANYDT01 > JAYUDQ01. The sequence goes on from JAYUDQ010000716.1 coordinate 8,816, forward strand.
CTCGGCCGCCGCCGTCGCCGCGTGCGGCCCGACATGGGCTTCGGATGCGCGCGGTCCTCGGGCCCGCCCGTTGTTCGCCGATCTGCTGCGCGCAGTTGGCGCGGTCGACGGCATCCGACGCGTCCGCTACACGTCCCCGCACCCCAAGGACCTGCGCCCGGAGACGATCGAGGCGATGGCGACCACGCCTACGGTCATGCCGCACCTACATCTGCCGCTGCAGTCCGGCAGCGACCGCATCCTCACGGCCATGCACCGCGGCTACACGGCCTCGCGGTACCTCGAGAAGCTCGCCGCCGCCCGCGCCGCGATCCCTGACCTGGCGGTGACCTCTGACATCATCGTCGGCTTCCCCGGCGAGACGGACGAGGACTTCGAGTGCACCCTCGAGGTCGCGGCCGAGGCGGAGTACGACAGCGCCTACTCCTTCCAGTTCTCGCCCCGCCCGGGAACCGAGGCGTTCGCGATGGCGGACAAGTTCGTACCCGCGTCCGTGGTGAAGGAGCGCTTCGAGCGGCTCATGCTGGTGCTCGACCGCAGCGCCTTGCGCAAGCATGAAGCGCGCGTCGGTCTGGTCGAGGAAGTTCTGGTCGAGGGGCCTTCGAAGCGCGACGCCTCGGTGACCAGCGGACGCACCCGGCAGAACAAGCTGATCCATTTCATCGCACCGGGGCCCATGCCGGCGGGGACGTTCGCGGACGTGCGTGTCACCTACGGAGCGCCGCACTTCCTGAAGGGCGAGCTCGTTTCCGTGACCGCTCGTCCCCGCCACCGCACCCGCATACCCGTCATGTCGGCATGACCACGATCTTCCACATCGCCGAGGCCCCGGCATGGGACGCCGCGGTCGTCTCGGGCTCGTATCGGGCGCCGTCGTTGAGCACGGAGGGCTTCATCCACCTCTCGACCCGCAGCCAGTTCGTCGCGTCCGCCAGCCGCTACTACGCCGGCCGTACCGATCTCGTGCTGCTGGAGGTCGACGAGTCCGCCTTGCCCGACGGTTCGCTGCGCTACGAAGTGTCGACGAACGACGAGCTGTTCCCGCATCTGTTCGCCGCGTTGTCCGTCGACGCAGTGCTACGTGTGCATACCTTCCTGCCGGGTGAGCATGGCGAGTTCCACGTGCCGGACACGCTTCTGCACTGACTGCTCCGAATCCCGCCCAACGTTGTCGTCGAAAGCCGGTGTCAGCGGCATTGGGCGACAAAGTTGGGCGGCCTCGGCCCAGAGAAATTGCGGATCAGACGTTGCGCCCGACGAATGCTGCGAGGCAGTCCGCCGGCGTGGCATCGGCGGATGGCTCGACGACCGCGTCGAACATGCCCGGACCGCGGTGTGCATCGGCATAGCCGTCGCCGAAGGCGCGGATGCGGGCGACGAGGCCGTGGTCGAAGTCGGTCGGCTGGCCGAGGCTGCGGGCGGTGTCCCAGGCATGGACAAGGTGGTCGGCCGCGAACATCAGGGCGAGGTCCGCGCCGGTGATGGGTGCCCACGGCATCTCGATCGTCTGCTCCAACAGCGACGGATCGGCGCGGTAGAGGCCGACCAGCTCGTCGATCGCCTCCCGGTACGACACGATCGGGTCGGGGCCGAGATGGCTGCCGTAGAACGAGTCGTCGATGGGCCGGCCGGTGAGCCCGTAGCTGACCATATGCGCGCTTCCGACCATGTGGTTCACAAGCGCCCGGATGTCCCAGGCATCGCATGGCGTCGGCGCACGCCAGCCGTCGGCGGGGATCTGGCGAACGAACGAGTACGCCAATCCGAGGGATTCCGTGAGGTCGGCCAGGGACTGCCCCGACGCAGCCGACACGGTCGGCAGACCACGGGCTGCAGCCTCCGAGGCGTTGAAGTACACGAGCCCTTCACCCCAGAAGTGGGCGACGACATCCGCCGGCAGCGAGTCGACCGCGCTCGGTCCGCAGATCAGCATGAGCTCGTTCGCGGTGAGCACGCGCCACTCGGCGAACGCCTCGGCGACCGTCGGCTCCGGACGTGCGTCCGAGGTCGAGCCGGGAACCGCGGCTTCGAGCGCATCGACATACGCCGAGTACGGCATCCAGCCCGGCACGGTGTGCGAGCCGCCGGGCCCGGTGAACACGAGCGTCGGGAACGCATACCGGTCGTGGCCTTCGGAGTGCTTCAACGACCCGATGCCGACCTGCTCGCCCGTGAGGTAGCGGACGTGGTCGTTCGGCCGCCGGGTCTCCTCCCAGTCGGCGCGATACGCCGCCTCGGACGAAGAGTCGGTGTAGTCGGCCAGCCACCGATCGACATCCAGCCCTGGCACGCCCGCCGCGGAAGCAGCGAACGACGCAGCGGACTCGGGGGTCGAACCGAACACGAAAATCGACTCTCGGAACCGGCGCAGCACGCGCGCCGCGACTTCAGGACCCTGCACCAATGCGGCCTTCACCGCCCGCCCGGCCGGGTCGGTGGAGCGGGCCATGCGGTGCATCGGCATCGGGTAGGGCTGGCCCGTGTAATGCGAGCTGCGCCGCCAGTAAGCCTGCATCGGCTCGGCCGCGCGGGCGGCGTCCCAGTCGTCGCTGCGGTTCGACGCGTCGCCGACGAGCCCGCCCATGACCGTCCGCCATTCCATCCGTTGGCCGTGGCGCCACTGCAGCAGCCGGAGCTTCGGCTCGGTGCCCCACGCCCACGAGCAGATCGGATCCGTGTACTCGGTGACGGCGACGATGTCGCCGTCGACCTTTGCGCCGCCCGTGGTCATGCCCGCACCGCCTGGATGGCCCGCCACACCTTCTCCGACGTCGTCGGCATGTCGATATGGCGTACCCCGAGGTGCGCCACCGCATCGATCACGGCATTCTGGACGGCCGGTGTGGACCCGATGGTGCCCGACTCGCCAATGCCCTTGGCGCCGAGCTCGTTCATGTGGGTCGGCGTCTCGATTGCCACCCGTTCGATCGACGGCAGCTCGCACGCCGAGATGACGCCGTAGTCCGCGAAGTTCGCGGTGAGCGGGTTGCCGTCCTCGTCGTAGCGGAACTCCTCGAGCAGGGCCTGTCCGGCGCCCGAGCCGATCCCGCCGTGGATCTGCCCGTCGACGATGAGCGGGTTGAGGATACGGCCCGCGTCGTCGCATGCGATGTGGCGCAGAAGCGTGACCCTGCCCGTCTCCGAGTCGACCTCGACGACGGAAATGTGCACACCCGAGGGGAAAGTCGGTCCGGTCTGGTTGACGTCCGCCTCGGCCCGCAGCGGCTCGCCCTTCGCCACGGCCGCAGCACCGACCTCGGCCCACGACCGGGTCAGCGTGGGCGAACCGGCTACGTGGAAGAGCGCACGGTCGGTGTCGAGCACGACGTCGTCGACGTTCGCCTCCAGCAGTTCGGCGGCGACGGCGCGCGCTTGCGTGCCGACGTCACGGGCGGCGGAGAACATCGAAGTACCAGCGAGCTGCAGCGACCGCGAGCCTCCGGTGGTGCTACCGCGGGGCACAACGTCGGTGTCGCCGTGGATCACGTCGATGTCGTCGATGTCGATGCCGAGCTGGTCGCTGATGAGCATCGCCCAACTTGTGTCATGACCAGTGCCATATGGCAGTGAACCCGTAAGTGCACGTACCTTACCGTTTGGCAGGATCTCGACCGATCCGTATTCGGAGCCGCCCTGCCCGCCTGTGACCTCGACGTAGGCGCCGATGCCGATGCCGAGGAGCTTGGTGTCGCCACGGGCACGGCGGGCAGATTGCTCTGCGCGCAGATCGTCATAGCCCGCAGCGGCAAGCGCACGGTTCAGCGTCTCCGGGTAGTCGCCGGTGTCGTAGGCCGCGCCGGCCAGCGTGGTGAGCGGGAAGTCCGCAGGCTGCAGGAAGTTCTTGCGGCGCACCTCGGCCGGGTCCATCCCGATCTCGACCGCGAACAAGTCGACCATGCGCTCGAGAGCAGCCGCGGCCTCGGGCCGGCCGGCACCGCGGAACGGTGCGACCGGCGTGGTGTTCGTAAGTACCGAGACAGCGCTGTACTCGATCTTGTCGATTCGGTAGACGCCCGGCTGCATGAGCTTCGTCATCATCGGCAGGATGGCGCCATAGCGGGGGTAGGCGCCGGAGTCCTGCAGGACCGACAGCGAGTACGACTCGATAGTTCCGTCTCGCCTTCCGCCGAGCGCAGCCTGCTGGATCTGGGCGCGGCCGTGGCCGAGGTTGACCATGTCGGCGGAGCGGTCGGAGAACCAGCGCACCGGCCGGCCGACGTGGCGGGAGATCCACGGCAGGAAGATGTCCTCCACCGCGGGCAGGGCCTTGGCCCCGAAGCCGCCGCCGACGTCGGGCGTGGTGACCCGCACCTGCTCCTTCTCGAGGCCGTAGACCTTGGCGATCAGGTCGCGGATCGGGTGTGGGCCCTGGCCGGAGGTCCAGTGCAGGATCCGGCCGTCGGTCGTCCAGGTGGATGCGCCGCTGCGGGGCTCGATCGGCGACGGCGCGATCTTCGAGTTGACGATCCGCTGGCGGACGACGACCTCGCTGGCATCGACGTCGACGGCTTCGCCGGCCGGGATGGCGAACGCGACGTTGCCGGTCATGCCGGCGTGGATGATCGTCGCCGACGTGGCCGCCGTCTCCGGATCGATGACGACCGGCAGCGGGTCGTAGTCGATGACGACGGCCTCACCGGCGTCCGGGCCCTGCCCACGCGTCTCGGTGACGATCGCGACGATCGCCTCCCCGACGTAGCGCACCACGTCGGTGGCGAGCCACGCACGGACGATCTCCTTCGGGAAGAACGGCATGTCGGCGGGGACGGGCTTCATGTCGACGTCGGCGCCGATGATGACGGCAAGCACGCCCGGCATGCTGACGGCCTCACGCACGTCGATGCCGGTGATGCGGGCGTGCGCCATCGTCGAGCGCAGGAAGTACACGTGGGCCGCGCCTTCGAGGGCAGGGTCGCGCACGTCGTCGACATAGGTACCGCCGACCGTGAGGAGCTTGGGGTCTTCCTTGCGGACGACCGGATTGCCGAGGATGCTGCCGCTTCGAGCCATTCGGGCAACCTAATCGCCTGGGGGCCGAGCACGCATTGGGACCGGGCGGGCCTACAGTGCGTTGCGAAGGGAGGAGCAGGATGCTCTTCGTGTGGCTGGTGATCGGCGTGGTGCTCCTCGGGGCAGAGCTGCACCACCTCGCCCTTTACCTCCTCTTCGGGTCGCTTGGTGCGTTCGCCGCCGCGGCCGTCGCTCTGGTTGCGCCCGGTGCCCTGGTGGGACAGGGCGCCGCCGCCGTTGCTGCGACCGGCGCCGGGCTGGTGCTCGTCCGCCCCCACCTGAGTGCGATCGTCCACCGCCGCGAGGGACGATCACCGGCCAAAGGCGTGCACGGTGGCTTCGTCGGCCATCACGCGATCACGCTCGACGAGGTCGGCGACGCGTCTCGGCCGGGTCACGTGCGTCTCGCCGGTGAACGGTGGCTGGCCGCGACCGACTGGCCGCATCCAATCGCCATCGGGGCCGAAGTCGTGATCACCGCAGTGATCGGCACCACGCTCCATGTACTTCCGCTCGACCCGACCGAAGGCCTTGGGCGAACGCTCGAGCAGTCGTTCGAGCTCCCGCCCGACACGTCATCCCGCCTCGGCGGAGAAGAGGTTCCCCAATGAGCAAGCGCCACCTAGAGAATAGTTGTGAGATGCAGTGCCTGGCTCGTCGGGCGACCCGATGAGCATCACCCTTGGCATCGCACTCGGCATCCTGCTCGTCCTTGCGCTCGTCACGCTGTTCGCGCTCAACAAGATGATCAACATCGTCCAGCAGGGACAGGTTGGCGTAGTGAAGCGGCTCGGTGAATACCGCAAGACCCACGAGCCCGGCCTGCTCGTGCTCGCACCGTTCATCGATTCGTTCCAGCGCGTCGACATGCGGGAGATCCCCCGCCCGGGGGATCGCCAGGAGGTCATCACGAAGGACAACGTTGTTGTCACCGTGAATGCCACAATCTTCACGCAGGTGGTCGACGCGAAACAGGCGCTGTTCAGCATCGCCAACTTCGATGTCGCCATCGATGCGTTGGCCCGCACCGCGCTGCGCTCGGTGATCGGCACGATGTCGCTCGACGAGGCGTTGTCCGAGCGCGAGCGCATCAATGCCGACGTCCAGTTGCAGATGGAGGCCGTCACGGACAAATGGGGCATCCGCATCAACCGGATCGAGATCGTCGAGATCTCGCCGCCGCCGCAGATCCTCGCTGCACTGGCTCTCCAGAAGACCGCCGATCAGGAGAAGCGGGCCAAGATCCTCCAGTCGGAAGGGCTGCAGCAGTCGGCCATCAACGTCGCTCAGGGCAATTCCGAGTCTGCGGTCAAGGCCGCGCAGGGCGAACGTCAGGCGGCCATCCTCCGGGCCGAGGGCAATCGTCAGGCCGCCATCCTGGAGGCCGAGGGTCGGGCCCAGGCGATCGAGACCGTGTACCGCGCCATCAAAGCCGCAGAACCCGATCCGATCCTGGTTGCCATCCTGCAGCTCGACACGCTCTCCAAATTCGCCGACAGCCCGAATACCAAGATCGTGATTCCGGCTGAGAGTTCGGCGCTGCTGGGTGCGGCGCAGGCGCTGCGGTCGGTCCTCGATGCCGTGCCCGTGAACGGTCTGGGCTGAGTGTCCGCAGCGCCGGGCCTCCGTCAGTTCAGTTGAGCTTCTCGATGAGCGAATTGGTACCCGAGCCCTCGACGAACAGGTCGCCGGCCTCCTCGAGCAGCGCGAGGAACGCAGGGTCGCCGCTCTCGACTTCCCGCAAGCGGTCGATGTCGGCCATCGACGAACCGCCGACAAGCCAGCCGACCTCGCCATACGCGCCATAGACGCTGGACGTGAACGCGGTCGGTAGGCCCGTCGCCTTGGCGACGAACTCCTGAGCCTTCACACCGAAGGCCATCGCCTTCGCGAACTTGCCGTTCGCGATCGTCGACCTCGTGATCTCGTAGATCGAGCGGGGCTGTGCCTCGAGCGTCGACGAGACGACATTGACGAGGGCGTCGGTCGGTGATGACACCAACAGGTGGACGTGCGCCTTGACGGACGCCATGTAGCCGGGGTCGACGAGCAGCTTGGCGCTGATGTCGGCCGCTTCGGCCTGGGACTCGTGACGCGAGCTCCACATGACGGTTCCCATGGGTGCGCCGAACGTCAGGTTGAAGACGTTGACGGCCTTTCCGGTGACGGTCGTGACGTGCGCGGCGATCTCGACCGCGAAGGCGATGCCCTCGTCGAGATGCTCGGGCTTGATGGTCGCGGTGCGACTGAAGATGTACATGCGGATGTTGCCTCCATGGTGTGATGTCTCGGTCGGGGGGGCATGGCCGTGTCCGGCCTCGTACCAGCGCCGCACTTCCCCCAGGACTGCGGCGCAGTCGCTACTGTCCGCTTCGAGCACCGGTACGTCCGTGATCCGCATCACACGCCGCAGAACTTTTTCTAAACGACCGCATTTGGCGTGAGTCAGCCCGGTCGTCCGGTCTCGCCCGAGCGGTAGTGGCGTCGGCACAGCAGCTCATAGGTGACCGTGTCGCCGAACAGCGGTGTGCCGACCGGCTCGCCGGTGTCGCCGACCACGACGACTTCGCCCTCGTAGACGATGACGCCGTTGACGAGCCGGGCGTTGAACACGGCCCGCTCGCCGCACCAGCAGCGCGCCTCCACCTGGAGCTGGACGCGTTCGTCGGCGATCTCCAGGAAGCGCTGTGTGCCATCGAACAGGCGACCGCGGAAGTCGGTGATGAGCCCGAACGCATAGACGTCGGCGTTCAGCACATCGGCCACAACGGCGAGCTGGTCGGCCTGGGCCGCAGAGTAGAACTGCGCCTCGTCGCACACCAGGTAGTCGATGCCGGCATGCTCGCTGGCGAAGCGTGACGCGAGATGGAACAGGTCGAGATCCGGTGTCACCTGCACGGCTTCGACCGACACCCCGAGACGGCTGGACACCCGGGCGCCCTCCCGGTCGAGTTGCGACAGCAGCATCCCGCGCTTGTGACGCCGTGACAGGTTGTGGTGGATCTGCAGCGCAAGGGTGCTCTTCCCCGAACCCATCGTGCCGAAACTGAACCGCAGAACACCCATTCGTGCAGTCTGGCCGACGGGTGGCAGCTGATGCCTGCGAAGCGTCGTGTCGGTTGCCCGTCCCGCATGCGCGAGGCTGCGGCGATGCCAGCGTCGGACCCCGCCCGTGCGATTGCGGCACGCCTCGGCACCCGTCTCGGCGCGCGTTCCCGGATGACCTCGTATCTCGGCCTCGCGATCGTCGCCGCCGCAGTGGCAACCGTTCTGCCCGGCCAGGGGATCGTCGGTGCATTTGCGGCTTCGGCCCAGCCCCCGACCCGCACGGTGGCGACCATCAGTGCCCCCCAGCTGAAGGAGATCTCGGGCTGCGCCGTGTCATCGCAGACTCCGGGAGGTGGCCGGATCGTCTGGGTGCACAACGACTCGGGTGACGGGCCGAACGTGTATGCCATCGATGGTCGGACCGGTCGGCTCCGGGCAACCTTCGCCGTCACCGGCGCGCGGGCCGAGGATTGGGAGGACATGGCACTTTCGAAGGGCCAGCTCTACATGGGCGACATCGGCGACAACTCGGCTAACCGGCCTTCGATTGTGGTCTACCGGGTCGCCGAGCCTGTCATTCCCCGCAAGTCCGTGGTCGCGGTTCGGCCGACGTCGGCATCGGTCGCCCTGCAACTGCGATACCCCGATGGCAGCCACAACGCGGAGACGCTGATCGTGCACCCCACGACCGGCGACCTGTACATCGTCACGAAGACCGAGGATGGACACTCGGGCGTGTACGCGCTGCGGGGCGCAGCGACCGCGGAAGCCGGGTCCTATGCCCTGGAGAAGGTTGCCGACCTGACGATCGCGGGCGAAGGTCTGATCTACCCCAACGAGATCACGGCCGGCGACATCTCCCCGAGCGGCGACCGAATCGTTCTGCGCACCTATCAATATCTCTACGTGTACAGACCATCTCCGGGGAGTTCGTTCGACTCGGCGTGGACCAGCGTTGCGACACAGGTGAACGCACCGTTCCTGCTGCAGGCCGAGGCGCTCTGCTTCACGCCCGACGGCCGAAACGTGCTCACCACGCAGGAGGGCTTGCCTGCGCCGCTTGTGGAGATCGACCTGCGGAAGGTCTGAACCGGCGGTCGGTGTTCGGCGATGTGTCGCTTTTATGCCTTGACGATGCCGATGCGAACCGTGAGGTCGTCGCCCACGCTTGTCTCGGTCAGGCCGATCGCGTCCACGCCGGGTGCGAGGTCAGCAGCCGTCACCGCGATGTTCGTGGCGAGCGTCTCGCGTGCGATCAGGTCGAGATGTGTCTGCGCTGCGGCGCTGACGACTTCGCCGGCCATGAGCGTGAGGTTGATCCGGTCGCTCACCTGCAGACCCGCATCGCGGCGGGCCTGCTGGATAGCCCGCACGAGGTCTCGCGCCAGGCCTTCCGCCTCCAGCTCCGGCGTGACGACCGTATCGAGCACCACGATCCCGGCGTTGGCCGGCAACGCGGCCGAGCGATCGGCATCGACGGCGACGAGGCGCAGGATGAACTCGTGGCCGAGCAGCTCGATGCCCGCGGCCGTGATCGTGCCATCGGCGGCCTGCGTCCACTCGCCCTTCTTCACCGCGCCGATCACCTGCTGCACGGCCTTGCCCACCCGCGGCCCGAGCGCGCCGGGCACGACCTGCAGCTCGAAGCGGCCGGCCGAACCGAGGTCGGTGGTCAGATGGACGGACTTCACGTTCATCTCGTCGGCGATGATCGACGTGAACGGCGCGAGCGACTCCGCGTCGGCCGAGGCGACCGTCACCGAGGTCAGTGGTAGCCGTACCCGAAGCCCGGCCGACTTGCGGACCGACGACGTCACCGAGCACACGTCGCGCACGCGGTCCATGGCGTCGACAAGCGCGCGGTCGGCGGGGTAGTCAGTGGCTGATGGCCAGTCGGTGAGGTGCACACTCGCCTCGCCAGTCAGCCCGGTGAACACGGCCTCCGTGGTGAGCGGCAGCAGCGGCGCGGCGATCCGGCAGAGCACCTCCAGCGCGGTGTAGAGCGTGTCGAACGCGTCGTTGTCGCCGGCCCAGAAGCGGTCACGGGAGCGACGGATGTACCAGTTCGTGAGTGTGTCGAGGAACGTGCGAACCGTGGCGCAGGCACCGAACAGGTCGTATGCGTCCATACGATCGGTGGTGTCGACAACGAGGTCGTGGACCTTGGCGAGCAGGTAGCGGTCGAGCGTGTCGGTCTGATCCGTGCGCGCGCGAGCGCGATAGCCCTGCGTTTCGGGGCCGGCGGTGTTGGCATACAGCGTGAAGAAGTACCACGTGTTCCACAGCGGCAGTACGACCTGGCGGACAGAGTCCCGGATGCCCGATTCGGTCACCACGAGGTCGGTGCCGCGGAGGATCGGCGACGACATCAGGAACCAGCGCATGGCGTCGGAGCCGTAGTTGTCGAACACCTCGTAGACGTCGGGGTAGTTCTTGAGGCTCTTCGACATCTTCGCCCCGTCGCTACCGAGCACGATGCCATGGGCCATGCACACCTCGAACGCGGGCCGGTCGAACAGCG
>JAYUDQ010000717.1:0-3284 GCA_043739745.1 Acidimicrobiia bacterium
CCCTTTCTGGAATTCCGGGTTCCGCAGCCGGAGGAAGATCGGGATGATGTAGCTGATGTAGAGGCCGATCACGCACATGAGCGTGAGGGCGAAGAAGGCGACGGGAATGGCTGCCCTCGTCTGGATGAGCGTGAGTGCCCCGGCGAGGGCGGAAAGCCCGACACCCAGCCACAGCGAGTTCGTCGGCGTCCGGGTCTTCGGGTTGATCTGGTGCCACACCCGGCTCAGCGGCAGCCCGTTGTCCCGGCTGAATGCATAGATCATCCGACTGTTCGCGGTGACGGATGCCATCCCACAGAAGAACTGACCAACGGTGGCAATGATGACCAGTAGCTTGCCGGCGAATCCCGTCAATGCTGTCGTGAACACCAGCGCGCCGGCGAGGATGCCCCCACCGGCAATGGAGTCGTACTTACCTTTGGGGATAGCCAATACCATGGCCCAGTTGATGGCGAGCGCGGCGATGGCCGAGATGTAGATAGAGCGCACAATGGCCTTCGGTGCACTCGTCGCGGCTTCGTGCGTCTCCTCGCTCACATGGGCGGAAGCATCGAACCCGGTTATGGTGTATTGCGCCAATAGTAGCCCGACGAACCCGACGTAGAGGCCAGATCCCGGGAAGCTCCACCCGGTGCTGTTCTTCCACTCGAACACCCCCGGCCCGCCGCCGTGCTTGGCCATCAGCAGTGCAATCACGATGATGGCTGACCCGGCCACATGCCACCACACGCTGATATCACCGAGGAGCTTCACCAGGTTCACGCCATAGGTATTCAGTAGTCCGTGGATGGCAAGCAGGATGAGATAGGTAACATAGACGGTCCATTTGGTGGACCGAAGGCTTTCCCACCCGAGGAGACGGAAGCTGTACAGCACGTAGTTGGCGAGGGCCCAATCGACCGATGCGATCACGCCGATCTGGCCGACGAGGTTGAACCAGCCGGTGAACCACGCCCACTTCGCGCCGTCCTTGCGGGCCAGCTTCGCCGACCAGTAGTACAGGCCGCCGGCCGTCGGATAGGCCGAGCAGATCTCACCCATCGCCGCGCCCACGGCGAGCGCACCGATGCCGACGACGATCCAGCCGAGGAAGATGATCCGCGGTCCGCCTGCCAGCATGCCGAGCGAGAAGCTCGTCAGCGCACCGGCAAGCACCGAGATGATCGAGAATGAGATGGCAAAGTTCGAGAACGTTCCCATTCGCCGATTCAGCTCCTGGGCATAGCCCAGCTCGTGCAATCGATCCCGGTCGGCGTCTGCCGAAGGTTGGCTCACGATTCCCCCGTGCTCATTCGCGCGTGTCGACGATCGGCCGCGTAGCAACTCTCTAGCACCGCGTGACGAGGTCATGTCGGGTCGACGGATGGGGTCCGTCATCTCGGCTGCACTACTCAGGCTGCTGCCGAGGCGTTCTTCCTGCGCTTGACGAGGATGTAGACGAGAGCCACGACTGCGGCACCGCCCGCCACCCAGCCAATCTTCTCGACAATGGCCTCGGCTTTGTCGCCGAGCCAGTAGCCGCCGAGCATGCAGACTGCCGCCCACGACACCGCACCGACCACGTCGTACGGTAGGAAGTCCTTCTTGTAGTTCATCCCGGTCATGCCCGCCGTGGCCGGCATGATCGCCCGGAGGAATCCGACCCAACGCCCGACGAGCACGATGAGTCCCTTGCGCCGTGTGATCAGGTCCTCGGCTCTGCGCCAGCTGTCGTCGCCGAGCTTGCGTCCCAGTCTGGAGGTCTGGAGCCGTCGACCGTATCGGCGACCAACGGCGAAGCCGAACGCATCGCCGAGCAGCGCGGCGACGATGCCCACGACGAGCAGGATCAGGATGTTGATCCCTCCCGTTCCAGCGGCGATGCCGGCCACGATGAGGGTGATCTCGCCGGGTACGAAGAACAGCATGGTGCCGGTCTCGGCGAAGGTGAGGATGAAGGCCAGCACATAGAGCCATGGGCCCGAGGCCTTCTTGATCCAATTCGTGATCGCGGACGCGAGGATGAGCGCGGTCATCGGCCGTTACTCGGGCGTCGTGTAGGCGCCGGTGATGCCACCGTCGATGATCAGCGACTGGCCCGTCATGTACGACGAGTCGTCGGAAGCGAGGAACAGCGCAGCACGAGCCAGTTCCTCGGCCTCGGCCCACCGGCCCATCGGAATGTGCACGATGCGCCGGGCCTTTCGTGCCGGGTCACTCCACAACTGCGCCAGCAGCGGCGTGCCGACCGGGCCCGGACACAGCGCATTGCAGCGGATTCCCTGACGGGCGTAGATGGCAGCGATCTCGCGGGTCATGGCCAGCACCCCGCCTTTGGTAGTGGTGTATGCGATCTGCGGTGTCGCCGCGCCGTTGTGGGCGACGAAGCTGGCGACGTTGATTATCGAGCCGCCGCCGGACGCCAGCATCGCGGGTATGCCGTGCTTGTTACAGAGGAACACGCCCTTGAGGTTCACGTCCATCGTGCGGTCCCACACATCTTCGCCGGTCGCCACCGGGTCATCGTCGTCACCCATCATGATGCCCGCGTTGTTGTAGAGAATCGTAAGCGCGCCGAACGTCTCGACCGTTGCGTCGACCATCGTCTTCACATCGGCGCTGTTGCTCACATCGCCACCGACGCTGGCCGCCTCAAAACCGTCGGCCTTGATCCCTTCGACGGCGGCCGCCGCGGCCTCGACGTTGAAGTCCGCGACCATCACCTTCGCGCCCTGCTGCGCGAAGAGCTGTGCCGCGACGAGTCCCATCCCACCGCCCGCACCGGTGATCAACGCGACCTTGCCGTCGAGGCGACCCACATTCTCGAACCGCATGCCTGCTCCTTGCTCACGCTTGCCCCGCGCGGCCTCGTCGACGAAGCCCCGGACACTACCCGCCGACCCTGCCCGGCCGGTCACGTCGGCCGTCTCGCCACACACTCGATTGAAGCTGGGCGGTTTCGGCACAGCCTTCGCACACAACGGCCGCTGTTCTGCAGCAAAAGCCCAGGTGGCGTCGGCGCCCAACGTCAATGCCTGTGCCAAATCCGCCCATCTTTGCGACGGTGCGGTTCACCGCTCCCCCTCGGCATCGACATCACCGAGAGTTCACGGGTGACCTCACGAACGGACCTCGTTGCAATGGCGTTCGAGGATTCACTCCATGGCGCAATCAGCTCGGCGACGCTCGGCGCGAACGGAGTGCATCGAGCGGCGAGGTCCCGACTCGTGGCGGACGGCGTGCTGAAGCAACCAGTCCGCGGGGTGTTCACGTTCGCGGGGGCTCCCCATACCTACGAACAGGAC
>JAYUDQ010000718.1:0-8397 GCA_043739745.1 Acidimicrobiia bacterium
GACTCCTCCCACCCCTCGGCCTCCAAGAGTGCAGCCCGCAGCGTGGAGCGCGACTCGGGTGTCGCGTTCCACATGCCCCGCTCGTCGGCTTCGAGCAACCGTTCCGCGATGGAGCGCATTGCCCACGGATTCGACTGCTCGAAGAACTTGCGCACGTCCGGGTCGGCCACGTACGCCGACGTGACCCGCTCGTACATCCAGTCGTCGACCACGTGCGCGGTGGCGTCGTAGCCGAACAGGTAATCGACCGTGGCCGCCATCTCGAACGCACCCTTGTAGCCGTGGCGCTGCATGGCCTCGATCCACTTCGGGTTCACGACGCGGGTCCGCACGACACGGGCAGCCTCCTCAGCCAACGAGCGCACCACCGGGCGGGCAGGGTTCGCAGTGTCACCGAACCACGCCTTCGGATCGCGACCCGTAAGCGAACGTATGGTCGCGATCATCCCGCCGTGCTCCTGCAGGTAGTCGTCGGAGTCGAAGATGTCGTGCTCGCGGTTGTCCTGGTTCTTCACCGCGACATCGATGGCAGCGAAGCGGCGGCGCATCGCGTCCTCGTCGGCGACGCCGTACCCACGCCGGCTGTAGGAGAAGCCAGACCAGGCGATGTAGACGGCCGCGAGATCGTCGTCGGAACGCCAGTTCCGCTGCTCGATCAGCTGCAGCACACCGGCTCCGTAGCCACCCGGCGAGGGTCCGAAGATGCGCGGATCGTCACTGCTATGTGCACGTATGAAGTTCTCCGAGGCCGATTCGTCTGCGAGCGCGGCGACCATTGCCACTGCGTCGTCGACCAGCGTCACGAGGTTCGGGAACGCGTCTCGGAAGAACCCGGAGATCCGCAGCGTCACGTCGATGCGGGGCCGTCCCAGCTCGGCCAGCGGGATGGGCTCGATGCCGACGACACGGCGCGATTCCAGCTCCCACACCGGACGCACGCCCAGCAGTGCTAGTGCCTCGGCAACGTCGTCGCCCTGCGTCCGCATGATCGCTGTGCCCCACAGCACCAGGCCGACCGTCTCCGGATACGTCCCCTCCTCGTCGAGATGGCGCTGTAGGAGCGCTTCGGCCAGCTTGGTGCCGACCTCCCAGCTCAGCTGCGTGGGGAGCGACTTGGGGTCGAGCGAGTAGAAGTTCCGGCCGGTCGGCAGCACGTGCGCGCCGCCGCGGGTGAGAGCACCGCTGGGGCCGGCCGGCACATGGCCACCGGCGAGGCCGTGGAGCAGGTTGGTGATCTCGTCATCGGTCTCGCGCAGTCGTGGCACGAGCCACTCGCAGACCCACCGGATGGTCGGCAGCGATTCCACCTCGGCAATCCAGTGCGCAGCAGCGGCCGCGGTGAGCAGCGATCTGCACGCAGCTTCGATGGCGTCGAGCGCGAGGACATCGTCGGGATCGAGACCCCACTTCTGCGCAACGCTGACCCGAAGTGACGGCACCTTTCCGTGTGGCAGCCGCGTGATGGCGAGCACGAGATCGATCAGTGTGTCGCCCTCGGGTATCTGTCCGAGCGTGTGCAGGCCACCGCGGATCTGGGCATCCTTGAGGCTGCAGAGGTACCCGTCGACATGGAGCAGCACGCCGTCGAAGTCGTCTTCGGCGGGCGCCGCGTCGAGCCCGAGGTCGCGGTCGATCGACGCCTCGGTGATCAGCTTCCATATTCGCTCGCGCAGCGGCGCCAGCTTCGACGGGTCAAGCGACTGGAGCTGTGCGTACTCGTCGAACATCTGCTCGAGCTTGGCCATCTCGTCGTACGTGTCGGCCCGTGTCATGGGCGGCAGCAGATGATCGATGACGACCGCATGGGCGCGGCGCTTGGCCTGCGTGCCCTCGCCCGGATCGTTCACCACGAACGGGTAGAAGAGCGGCACGTCGCCCAGTGCCGCGTCCGGCCAGCAGCCAGCGCTCAGAGCCAGCGCCTTGCCGGGCAGCCATTCGAGCGTGCCGTGCTTCCCGAGGTGGATGATGGCGTCGGCCCCCCAGACGGTGTCGAGCCAGCGGTAGAACGCGACGTAGTGATGGGCCGGCGGCAGGTTGGGGGAGTGGTAGACGGCGACGGGGTCGTCGCCGTAGCCGCGTGGCGGTTGGATGGCGATCAGCACGTTCCCGAGCTCGAGGCCGCTGAACACGAGCGCGCCGTCGTGCACTCGATGATGGCCCGGTGCCTCGCCCCACGCACCGACAACCTCTGCCTGCGCATCAGCCGGCAGGGTCGTGAACCAGTCTGTGTACAGACGACCGTCTAGACGGCCGACGGCCGCGTCGAGCTGCGCCGGGGTGAGCATCTCGGCGTCGTAGGTGAGGCCGTCGGCGAGGTGGGCCATGAGCGCATCGCCATCGGTCGGCACGATCGCGGCGGGCCCGAGCGCGTAGCCAGCGGTCGCGAGCGCTTCGAGAAGGCGGATCGCGCTCGCCGGGGTATCGAGGCCGACGGCATTGCCGAGCCGGCTGCGCTTCGTGGGATAGGCGCTGAGGACGATGACGATCCGACGTTCCGCGGTGGTGCGATTCCGTAAGCGCGCGTATCGCATGGCGAGGCCGGCGACGCGGTCGACGCGGTCCTCGACGGTCCGATATGCCCGCACCTGCGTGCCGAGCTCGTCGCCGTCGTCGACCACCTCGTTGAAGGCGAACACCGGCCCGATGATGCGCCCGTCGAACTCGGGGATGGCGATGCCGGCGGTGGCGTCGTAGGGGCCGAGGCCGGCGTTGGAGGCCTCCCACTGGTCCCTCGAAGTGCCCGCCGACGGGGCCTGGATGATGGGGATGTCGAGGGCGCTGAGGGCAGTGGCGTCCCACGCTTCGCCGTCGAGGCCACCGGCTGCACCCGTGGTGCCGGCTCCCGCAGCGATGCCACCGGCCGCGAGCACGGTGGTGATGAGCACGTCGGCCCTCTGCGCGCGTATGAGGTCGAGTACGCCCTGCGCTTCGCGATCGCGGAGTGAGTAGCACCAGAGGGCCACCGCGTCTGCGCCGGCCCGCTCGATGCCGTCGCACAGGTCGGTGACGAACTGCGTGTTGCCGGCCACCAGATGGGCGCGGTAGAAGACGACCGCGACGACGGGGCGCGCGCTCGTGCTGGTGCTGGCGACGTCGCGTTTCGTGGGGGCCCGCCACACCCCGAACGGGGCGATGGCCCTCGGCGGCTCGAACCCGAAGCCCTCGAGCAGCACGGTATCGGCCACGAAGCGCAGCAGATGCTCGAAGTTCTCCGGACCGCCGTTCACGAGGTAGCCGAAGGCCTCGGTCAGGATCGCGCTCGGCACCGTCGAGAGCGTGGTCATCTCGGCGTCGGGCACGGCCTCGCCCGCGAAGGCGAGGAACGGGATGCTGCGGCGCAGGCATTCCGAGCGGAGCGCGTCGAACCCGTCCTCCCAGGCCCGTCTCCCGCGCAGGAGGCGGACGATGACGCAGCGGGTACCGTCGAGGGAGGGGAGCGGATCGAGCGTCCACGGCTGCGCGGCGCGGACGCGGTCGAAGCCCTCGGGGAGGGCCTCGACGGCCGTACGCAGGGCGAGGATCTCGGTGTCGACGTTGGTGATGAACCAGATCGCCGGGCGGTGGGTCGGGCCCGTGCTCGTCGGGCCGGTGGTCGGTGCGTTCACAGCGCTGCTCATGGGTGCTGACGTCTCCCGCGTCGGAGGCCCCGACCCTGGATGGGCCGCGGCCGGTCTGGCCTGCCGCGACGCAGGTATCCTGGCTCCCGGATCGGTGCGCGCTCCCGGCCTTCCAACCCCGAGGGGCCGTGGCCATGCATGAGAGGTTGCTCCCCGGTGACAGTTGCGGGACAGCCCCGGATTTCCACCGGTGTTCCCTCCGTCGCTTGGGGGCGAAGCTACTGCACGATCCGGTTCGGTCTGGCGTGGCCGGCACTGCGGAACGGTGGTGATCTCACGCCGGAGCCGGTCCGAAATTAGGGTTGGGTCGTGCGCGTGCTGATTCTGGGCGGGACCTCCGAGGCGTCTGCGCTCGCTGGTGCCCTCGATGCCACGGATGACCATGACGTCGTGACATCCTTCGCCGGCCGCACCGCGTCGCCCGTGCTCCCGCCCGGTCGAACCCGGATCGGCGGATTCGGCGGGACCGACGGCCTCGTCCGCTACCTCCGCGACGACCACATAGACGCCCTCATCGACGCCACCCACCCGTTCGCTGCGGTCATGCCCTGGCACGCACATGATGCAGGGGCCGCAGCCGCAGTGCCGCGCCTGCGCCTCTACCGGCCCGGCTGGACCGCGCACACGGGGGACCGCTGGCACCGGGCCCCGGATCTCTCCGCTGCCGCCTCGCTGCTGACGGGGCTCGGCTCGAAGCGGGTGTTCCTGACGACCGGCCGCCAGGAGCTCGTGCCCTTTACCGGTCTGTCCAATGTGTGGTTCCTGGTCCGATCGATCGAAACCCCGGACGTGCCGCCCGGAATGACCGCCGAGGTCCTGCTGGGAAGGCCGCCGTTCACCGTCGACAACGAGCGCCAACTACTACGCGCGCACAACATCGACACCCTTGTCACGAAGGACAGCGGTGCCGTCGCTACCGCTGCCAAGCTCGTCGCGGCCCGCGAACTCGGCATCGGCGTCGTGATCGTCGACCGCCCACCGCAGCCGCCCGGCCCACTCGTGGCCACCGTGTCCGAGGCCCGTGACTGGCTGGCGTCGCTCACCTGACCCGACTCGAGCGGAGGCCAAGTCGGCGGCTACGTGGTGCTCGGATCGCCGTACGTGCGAGGCGTGTACATCCAGGCCCGCCCGAGCGCGTCGGTGAAGTGCCGGGTGGTCGACGACCCGATGATCACGACTGTGCTCATGTCCACATCCGCCGGGTCGACGTCACTCAGCGCCACGATCCGCATCGTCTCGCCCGTTCGGCCGACCGAGCGGGCCAGGGCGACGGGCGTTGCGGCCGCACGGTGCGCTCCCACGATTTCGAGGGCGCGACCGAGTTGCCACGGCCGGTGCTTCGAGATCGGGTTGTAGAACGCGATCACGAAGTCGGCCGAGGCGGCGGCTTCGACCCGGCGCTCGACGACCGGCCACGGCTTCAGCACATCCGAGAGCGAGATCACCGCGAAGTCGTGACCGAGCGGTGCGCCCAACGCCGCGGCTGCTGCCGTTGCCGCGGTGATGCCGGGGACGATGGTCAGTGGGACCGGGGTCCCCATCACGTGCAGTTCCTCGATCACCGCGGTGGCCATCGCGAACACGCCCGGGTCACCCGACGACACGACCACGACATCGCCCCCCTTCGCGGCAAGGTCGATGGCGAGGCGCGCCCGCGCGGATTCTTCGCGGTTGTCGAAGTAGTGGCGACGCTGGCCCTCCGCCAACGGGACCATGTTCAGGTACGGCTCGTAGCCGACGAGATCCGTCGCTGCCGCAAGTCGGGCGATCGCCTCGGGCGTGCGCTGATCGGCGTTGCCGGGGCCGAGGCCGACGACGGCGAGGCGGCCGGTCATCGGAGCGGCGCAGTTGCGCTCGGAATGATCACCATCGAGAAGTAGGGCGCGGTCGATGGGTCGACATCGGCCAGGGGCATGAGCCGCTCGGATGCCATCGTGACCCGTTCGACGTAGTGCGCCCGGTCGAGGAGGCCGGCCCGTTCGACCGCGTCGCGCACCTTGGCCAGGTTGCGTCCGAGCTTCATCACGACGGTCGCATCCGCGGATCGTAAGCGCGCTTCCAGTTCAGCCGCGGGGAGCACACCCGAAAGCACACTTACGACTTCGTTGAGGCACACGAGTGGCGCGCCGAGTGCGGCCGCGCCCGCCAGCATCGCGGGCACGCCCGGGATGACATCGACGTCGTAACGTTCGTGCAGCCGGTTGTGGAGGTACATGAACGAGCCGTAGAAGAACGGGTCGCCCTCGCACAGCACGGCGACGTCGTCGCCGGCATCGAGCACCTCGGCGATCTGCTTGGCGGAGGCGTCGTAGAAGTCGGCCATCAGCGTCTCGTAGGCGCCGCCCGCCGGCATCTCGGTGGTGACGGGGTAGGTCAGGCACAGTTCGCGACGGGCGGAACCCGGCACGTCCAGTGCCGCCTCGACCACGCGGCGGGCGTTGCTCGTCCGATTGGCCGCGACGAAGTAGGCGACGACCGGGGCGCGTTCGATGGCCCGCATCGCCTTGAGGGTGATGAGCTCGGGGTCGCCCGGCCCGACGCCGACACCGATGCACAGGCCACGCTTTTCTGAGGCACCAGCGGATCTATTCGACATCGCTCGCCAACGCGTTCAGGGCTGCGGCCACGATTGCGCTCCCGCCGCGCCGCCCGTGCACGGTCATCCATGCAACGCCACGCGGGTCCGCGGCCAACGCCGCCTTCGATTCGGCCGCGCCGACGAATCCGACCGGTATGCCGATGATCGCGGCCGGCCTCGGCGCGCCCTCGTCGAGCATCTCCAGCAACCGGAACAGGCTCGTCGGCGCGTTGCCGATGGCCACGACAGCACCTCCCATGTGCGGCCGCCACAGCTCCATCGCCGCCGCCGAACGGGTCGTCCCCATTTCCGTAGCGAGACGGACGACCGACGGGTCGTGAAGCGCGCATATGACATCGTTCGCCGCCGGGAGACGGGTGCGGGTGACCCCGTGGGCGACCATCATCGCGTCGGTGATGATGGGGGCGCCGGCTCGCAGCGCGGCGCGGCCGGCGGCGGCCACGTCGGTGGAGAAGGCGACGTCGCGGACGAGGTCGGTCATACCGCAGGCATGGATCATGCGCACGACGACGGCTTCGACATCGGCCGGAACGCCGGACAGGTCAGCCTCTTCGCGGATCATGGCAAACGACCGTCGGTAGATCTCGGCCCCGTCGCGAACGTAGGTGTTCATATCTTCGACCGTGATGCCCGTGTGAGGGCGATCGAGAACGCGTCTGCCGGTTCGAGATCGGCCGCAATAGGGCCGGCGGCATCGAACACGTCGTAGCGGCCGGCCGCCGCAACGAGCGTGAGCATGGCCGTCGACCGGGAGGCGCAGCGCTTCGGACAGCCCGAGACGTGGACGGGTGTGGCGGCGGCGCTGCTCCCCCAGGGAAGCCGAGCGATGAGGGCGAGCGCGTCGGCCTGGGTGTCGGCCTCACCGGATGTGCAGCCGGTGCTACCGGCGCAGGCGATGACGGACGCCGCAGGCGCGAGAACGTCGGTGTACATACCAATCGTTTCGAGACCGAGTCGCAGTGCGTGGACGTCGGCGTCGCTGCGCACCGGCACGACGACGCTGCGCCGCGTCGTGATCCGGACTTCGCCGCGGCCGAACCGGTCCGCAACGTCGGCCAGCGCCATCAGTGCGGACGCGTCCATGCGACCGAGGACCGGAGCGCCGCCTACCCAACCGTTGCCGACGCCGATCGGGGCTGAACTCGGGAGGGCTGGTCGCTCGAGCCGCGAACTGTCGACGATCCGGCCACCGGCCGCAACCGAGAGGGCGGTCAGCGCAGCATCGCGGCCCAGCCGCATGACCACGTCGGCCGGCCGATCACCGATCCGGTGCCCGAGCCCCATCCCCAGCCCGAGCGCGACGGCGACCAAACGAGCCGCGTCGCCCACCTCGACGACCAGCACCCGCGTACACGGGTCCACCGGGTGTCCGACCGGCAGTGCCTCGCCGAAGCCCACTTCGAATACGACCCGTCCGTCAACAATGACCGCCCCCAGCACGACGTCGTGGCGACGCCCCCGGAGGTGCGAAGGGCCGCCGCCGTCGACGATCACGCCGAACTTCGGCGAGAGCGCGCCGGTCCATCCGGTGAGCACATCGGCGACCGCAGCCACGGTGGGGCGGACGTCGACGAGTTCGTCCGTGTCGATGCCGGCCAGCGGCGATCCGATCACGTTGCGGCGGGCGTCGGCCCCACCGTCGGGGTGTACAAGGTCGGCGTCGACGAGTACCGCCAGGGCCCGCGCTGCGGCTGATGTCGTGAAGCCGCGCAGCTGGATGTTGGCCCGGTTGGTGAGCTCGATGATCCCATTCTCGGACAATGCTGCGGCGGCCGAGATGGCCCGTAGCCCGCAAGATCCGATGGTCCCGCCGGGGACACGGACCCGCAACAGCGCGCCGTCGGCCGCCTCGAAGGACGCATGGGCGCTGGGGCAGGCATCACGGCGACGGGTGTGGGAATCCCCGAGATCCCCGGGAGCGGAGCTGCTGGCCATGGGTCGGCCACCCTAGCGGGCCGACATAGGGCAGCCTGCCCTACGTCGGCGGAACGATTCCCGATTCGGCGATGATCTCCCCCTCCCGGTCGACGACGATCACGTCGACCACGACCGGCACGTCGCCGAGTACGCCGATCGCAGTCGACCTGGCCGCGCGGGCGACGGCATCGGCGATCGGGACTCCGGCCGCCCGCGCCAGATCGAGCACCTCGAGGGCGGTGCGTGCAGCGCCGGCCTCCGTCG
>JAYUDQ010000719.1:0-3278 GCA_043739745.1 Acidimicrobiia bacterium
GGCAACCTGGAACATCCGCCGCATTGTCCGGTAGTCGCGGTGCACTGACGATGGCGCGAGGCCGCCGTCGATCTCGTCGAGCAGCCACCTCTCGATCTCTTCGGCCGGCATCCGACCGATCCGGTAGGCGCCGAAGCGGGGGACGATGTAGGTGGTGAGGTCTCGACGGTAGGTCTCCTGCGTGCGCGGCGACAGCCGTCGACACAGCCCGAGAAACGTCTCGGCCCACTCGGCTAGAGGGATGTCGGCGTCGGACGGGTCGAGCCATGCGCCGCGGGTCTTGTCGACCTCGATCTCGCGACTGAACCGGCGGGCGTCATCTTTCGTGACGAAGCTCTTCGACTTCTGCCGGCCGAGCGGATCTCGGTACTTCACGCGATATCCGCCGTAGCGCTTCTCGATCGATGCCATGTGACCCCTCCTCGAAGAACCCCGCGGGAACATCGCGGGAACATGCGGGAACAAAAACTGCGGTTTTCAGGGGTTTCGGGCGGTGTCGGTCGGTACCGAGCGGTCGAACGAAAAGAGCCCCTGAGCTGGCATTATACCAGTCAGGGGCTTGGAGGCGGCGCCCAGAATTGAACTGGGGTACACGGCTTTGCAGGCCGTTGCATAAACCACTCTGCCACGCCGCCAGGCGTGCACTTCGCGCCGTCAGGCTAACCGACACCATTCGACGCGCCCGCGCACTTTCGACGCTCTGCCCGCGCACCTCGGCCGGAAAACTGCGGCTCCCCCGCCAAACGGGGCGAGGTGCGCGGGCAATAGCGCGGAGGTGCGCGGAAGCCAAAAGCGGTGGACCTATGCGATGTGCAAGAACTCCACCCAGTTCCCATCCGGGTCCTCGACCATCGTGATGCGCACACCCGGGCGCACCTCGACGATCGGGATGGCGATCTTGTAGCCCGCGGCCGAGCAGCGCTCGACGATGGCCTCGAGGTTCTGCACCGAGAACGTGAAGTACCGGATGCCCACGGCAGTGGGCGCGCCACCCGGCGGGTTCTGGGCGGACGGGTTCGTCGCATGCTTCGTCAGCTTGATCGTCACCGACCCCGCCTGCACCCGGTGCATGACGCTCCCCTCCCGCAGCGGGAACGGAATGTCGGCGGTGTGCTCGAAGCCGAGCGTCTCGACGTAGAACTTGAGCGCCGCAGCCGAGTCGGACACGACTATGCCGAGATCGCAGCTGTCCTTGGCCGCGAGCACGACGCAGCCTTCGGCGTCGTTGCGTGGGGTGATGACATTCGGGGAGCTCATAGGCTCGCCACCTCCGGGAGGACGGACGCACCGATGAGCTCGATGTGCGCCAGGTCGGACAGGTCGAGCACCTGCATGTACACACGGGTCGCACCGGCGGCACGCCATTCGCCGAGTCGGGCCACGATCTCCGACGGCGTCCCGCACAAACCGTTCGTGCGCAGATCGTCGACCTCGCGACCGATGGCCGCCGCCCGCTGCGCGACCTCTTCCTGCGAAGCGCCACAGCACACGACGAGCGCCGTCGACATCGTCATCGTCGACGGGTCACGGCCGATCGTCTCGCACGCGGATCGTACGTTCGCATACAACTCGGAGGTCTTCGATGCGGACTGGAACGGCGCGTTGAACTCGGTCGCATACGTCGCCGCGAGTCGTGGAGTGCGCTTCGGTCCCCCGCCACCGATGACGACCGGGATGCCACCCACCTGGACCGGCTTCGGGAGCGCCGGCGAGTCAACGACTGAGTAGTGCTTGCCTTCGTAAGTGAACGAACCATCGGCAGCCCACAATCCCGTGATGATCGCCAACTGATCCTCGAGGCGCTCGAAGCGCTCACCCAGCGGCTGGAACGGGATGCCGTACGCCTTGTGCTCGTCCGCGTACCAGCCGGCACCAAGGCCGAGCTCGATGCGCCCGCCGCTCATCTGGTCGACCTGTGCGACCGAGATGGCCAGCGGCCCGGGGTGGCGGAACGTGGCCGACGTGACGAGCGTGCCAAGCCGGATCGTCGTGGTCTCCCGGGCGAGGCCGGCAAGCGTGATCCACGCGTCCGTCGGTCCGGGGAGCCCCGAGACGTCGCCCATCTTGAGGTAGTGGTCGCTGCGGTAGAACGCGCTGAAGCCGGAACGCTCAGCGGCGAGGGCGACAGCGAGCAGGTCGTCGTAGGACGCGCCCTGCTGGGGCTCGGTGAAGATGCGAAGGTCCATGTGGCGCCGACCCTACCCGCAGCTGGCTTCCGCGCCCAGCCCGCCGGCACCCCCGATTGGCGCGGCGCGGGGGCCCCGTCCGTATGCTGCGCCGCCATGACCCCAAGCGAGCTCGTCGCCACCGCCTGCCCGACCATCAACGCCCTCGGCAGCGCCTTCTACTTCACACCGGCCACCCTCGCCCGCGGCAAGGAGCTCGGCCTACGGGGGATGCAGTACTACATCGTCGGTCGCGGCGGCGTGCTGGGCGACGCCGAGCCTTCGGTGATCCGGAGTGCGTTCGGCTACTTCAAGCCGTCGGTGATCGCCGATGCGTGGACGTCCGGTGCTGCGGTGATGACGCCACGCGCCGCCGGCCGCGCCTACTTCGAGTCGTGCGCTTCGCACGGGCGCACCACGCTCGCCGGAGTCGCCGGATTGGACGCGTTCGCCGCCGCCGCGGGTGCCGTCAACGACGCGGCCGACGACGCCGGGCTGGCGCTGTACGCCGGCATCAAATCCGAGCCGCTCGCCGACGACGTCGCCGCTCGCGCCTTCCAACTGATCACCGTGCTGCGCGAGTTCCGGGGCAGCGCCCACCTGATCGCACTCCGGTCGGTCGGCATCACCGACCACGTCGCCCACTTCATCAAGCGGCCCGACGCCGTGAAGACGTTCGGCTGGTCCGACGACGACGTCCCCGAGATCACGCCCGAGCTGACCGACCTGATGACCGCGGCCGAGGCGCTCACCGACCGCATCGTCACGCCGGCGTATGCGGTCCTCGACCACGCGCAGCAGACCGCGCTGGTCGACGGGCTCGCCGCGATCAAGGTGGCGCACGCGCCCGCCTGAGCCCGCCGCGTTCGTCGGGTTCGTCGGATTCGCACCGGCCGGAGAGAAACCGTCACCCAACGTCGCAAAATCGCCGGTCGGCGCGAAACCGACACGACCCACATCGCGCACAGCAGCTTCGGCCACGCCGCCCGCCAGCCAACGCCGGCAAGCACGCGCAACGTCAGCTGAAGACGTACCCCTTCGGGATCACCACGACCCCGTGATCGGAGATGGTGAACCCGCGCGCCCGGTCGACGTCGAGGTCGACACCGATCT
>JAYUDQ010000720.1:0-8390 GCA_043739745.1 Acidimicrobiia bacterium
CGCTGTTGTACGCGGATCGCCAACTGCTCGTGGAAGTCGGTCGTGTTGAGGAACAGGTCGATCGGCGTCGACTCCCACCAGACGCGCACCTGCCCGTCGCGTTCGACGACGGCGACATCGGTAGCTGTCCAGGAAATGCCGTGCGGAAGAGCCTCGAACACGCTCGACGCGGCATCGGCAGATGACCTCATCGTATGCCATCGGTATCAAATCCGATACCGTCCGGCACGTCCGATCGGCCCGACGTTGAACCACGCCGGAACGGGTCAATCCCCAACGCGTGCACCGTCTTCGCCGCCAGCTCCCGGCGGTCGCCCTCATCCGCCGCGATTGCTCCGCGAAGCGCGCCCACAAGCGCATCGGCCTGCGCAACGGTCGTCGCATCGACGAAGCGGCCCTCCGCATCACGCTTGGTCGCGGGGCTGGCGATCCCGAGGGTGGCGACCACCAGCGCGCCCTGCCACGTGAGCGTCCGTGCGATTTGTGCGATGGCATGGGAACCACCGGTCGTTCCGGCGGACAGCGCCGCCGCCGGCCGCCCGTAGAGCGACCCGGAGCCGACCATCCAGTCGAGCGCGTTCTTCGCACCGCCGGCCGCACCGCCCCCGTACTCGGGGACAGCGAACACGACACCGTCGACCGATGCGAACACCGCTCGGAGCGCAATCACCGATGCCGGGGCTGCATCCACGAGCTCCGGCCGGAAGATCGGGATGTCGGCGACGTCGCCTGCTTCGATCGCGTCTGCACCGTGCCGTTCCAACAACTGCGCCACGAGCGCCAGAGCGGCCCGGTTCGCCCCGCCCGAGCCTGTGCTTCCGCAGAACAGCGCGACCCTCATTGGCGGCAGGCCGATGGATCGGTCGCTTGCTGATCCGAGCCGCTCAGACGAACGCTCATGCCACTATCGGCTCGAGAAGCACGAGCGGGATCTCGCGCTGCGTCTTGCGCTGGTACCCGGCGTAGTTCTTCCCGACTGCGACAACCTTCGGCCAAAGGTCGGCACGCTCCGCCTCCGTCGCCACCCGGGCGTGCATCGTCACCGCCGCCGCGCCCTTCATGGCCACCTTCACGGTCGGATCGGCCTGCAGGTTCAGGAACCACGCCGGATGCTGATCGTCGCCACCACGCGACGCCACGACCACGAACGCCGGACCGACCTGCACGGGCGAGGTGAGCATCACGCTCCTCGCTGTCCCGCTCTTGCGGCCGGTCGTCGTCAGATCGAGCACCTTCATCCCGCCGGCGTTCCAGCCGACCTTGCCACCGGAGAGCTTCAGCAGCGTTCGGTGAATCGTGTTCATCGTCTTGAGGACTGCATCGCTGGGCATGAACGAAAACCCTACACGGGCGCTGCACCGCGTTCATCAGCGCGCATATCTTTGTAGTCTGCGATCCGCGCCTCGGTCACAATGGTTGGGTGATCTCGATCGAAACCGCCGGCCAGCAGTTCTCACCGGCCGGCGTCTATTGCAACAGCGCGAGCCTCGGCTTGCCCTCGGCGGCCACCGCACACGCGATGCATGGTGCCATCGACGCGTGGCAGGCCGGAACCGTCAACGCACCCGACTACGACCGCCACGTCGACCGGTCACGCCAGCTGTTCGCAGCGCTCGCCCAAACTGCGCCGGAGAACGTCGCGGTCGGCAGCCAGGTGTCGGTGTTCTCGGACATCGTCGCGTCGACATTGCAGCCCGGCGACGAGGTCCTGCTCGCCGAGGAGGACTTCACATCGGTGCTGTTCCCGTTCCTGGCGCAGCGGGACCGGGGCATCTCGATTCGCATCGTTCCGCTGGACGCCCTGATCGACTCGATCGACGACCGCACCGGTCTCGTTGCCGTGAGCAGCGTGCAGTCGGCCGATGGGCGGGTGCTCGACACCTCCGCGCTGGCCGATGCAGCCGACCGACATGGTACGCGCACATACCTCGACACGACCCAGTCGACGGGGTGGCTGCCGATCGAGACGGATCGCTTCTCGTTCACGTCGTGCCACGCGTACAAGTGGCTGTGCTCGCCGCGGGGCGCGGCCTTCTTCACCGTGCAACCGGGGCTGGACGCCCTGCCGGTCCGCAATGCGGGCTGGTATTCGGGCGCTGACGTCTGGAGCTCCATCTATGGGGCACCGCTCCGCCTTGCGACCGATGCCCGCCGATTCGACCTCTCCCCCGCCTGGCTGTGCTGGGTCGGAACCGCCGTTGCGCTGGAGCTGTTCGCCGATGTCGGTCCGGACATCATCGGCTCGCACAACATCGAATTGGCAAACGAACTGCGCGAACGGATGGGGATGAGGCCGTCGAACTCGGCCATCGTGTCCGTGAAGCTCCCCGACGTCACGCCCGAACGGATCACGGCGGCACTCGATCTGGCCGACGTGCAGTGCGCGGTGCGGGCCGGCGGCGTGCGCCTCGCGTTCCATCTGTACAACGGAGCCGAGGACGTCGCTGCGGTTGCCGGCGCGCTGGCCCCATTTGTGCACGGCTGACCACAGCTGACCACGGATGACCGCAGCTGACCACGGATGACCACAGCTGACCACGGCGCACGCAAAGCAGAAGCGGCCGTATGCTCGCCCGATGTCCAGCCCCGTGCGCCGGAGGATCCGCCACTCACCGCTCGCCGCCGCGTTGTCCATTGCGTTGTCTGTGGTCACGTTGTCGGTGGTCGCCGGAACGATCGGGATGGCCACGCGGGTCGATGCGGCGTCGAAACCGCCCGCCAATCCGTTCCGCGTCGGGCACACCCTCGTCATCCCGCACGGCGGTGGCGACGGCCAGTACCCCGAAGACACGATGCTCGCGTACGAGAAGACCATGGCTGCGGGAGCTGACGTTGTCGATGTCGACCTGCAGCTCAGCAAGGACGGTGTCCTCATGGTCATCCATGACGGCAGCACCAAGCGGACCACGGGGCAGGACGGCTCAGTATCGGCCATGACGGTCGCTGAGCTGCAGAAGCTCGACGCCGGCTGGTCGTTCGGCACCGCAACTTCGCACCCGTTCCGGGGAAAGAACGTACGCATACCAACGCTGGAGGAGATCCTCAAGCGGTTCCCGAAGGCGCTTCTGTCCATCGACCTGAAGAACGAGTCGATGGCGATGGTTGCGCCCGCATGTAATCTTCTGCGCGCATATGATCGGCACTCCGACGTGTTCGTCGGTTCGAACAGCGATGCGCAGATCCTCGCCTTCCGCAAGGTGTGCCCGGACGTCAACACGAGCGCCACGATGGTCGACGTCTACGCCTCCCAGGCAGCGCGCGCGTCGAACGCAAAGGACTTCGTGTCGGCCGTCGCCGTCGACCAGCCGCCCTACCGAATCGGCGGGCGCGTGCTCGTCGACAAGGCGTCGCTGGCGTTCGCCCACGCGCACGGCGTCGCCATACTCACGTGGGTCGTGAACGACCCTGCCGACATGAAGCACCTGCTCGACCTCGGCGTCGACGGCATCTACACGTCGTATCCGGACCGGCTCCTCGCACTGATGCGCTCGCGTTCCTGAGCAACTCCTACGATCGGGGCATGAACGATCGCCTGTACTTCCGCCAGCTGCTGTCGGGCCGTGACTTCGCCAAGGACAACCAGGCCGCCCACCAGATGGTCAACTTCGCGTACCTGGTCGGCGACCGTGAGACGGGCGATGCAGTGGTGATCGACCCGGCCTACGACGTCGCCGGGCTGGCCGACATCCTCGCCGCCGACGACATGCGCCTCACCGGAGCTCTGGTCACGCACTACCACCCCGACCATGTGGGCGGCGACTTCATGGGCATCCATGTGGAGGGCATCCGCGAGCTCCTCGCCCTTCCCGGCGGCGGCGTTCCCGTCCATGTGCACGGCAACGAGGCGTGGGGTGTGCGGCGCGTCACCGGCTGCGCGGAGAACGACATGGTGCAGCACGAGGCCGGCGACGTGCTGATGGTCGGCGAGATCCCGATCACGATGCTGCACACGCCCGGTCACACGCCCGGCAGCCAGTGCTTCCTGCTCGATTGCGAAGGCGACCGGCGGCTCGTCTCGGGCGACACGCTCTTCCTCGAAGGCTGTGGTCGTGTCGATCTTCCCGGCGCCTCGCCCGAGCAGATGTACGACTCGCTCAACAACGTCCTCGCCAAGCTGCCCGACGAGACCATCGTGTTCCCCGGACACCTCTACTCACCCGAGCCGTCGGGTTCACTCGAGGACATCAAGGCGCACAACTACGTGTTCCGGTTCAAGACGCTGCCGCAGTTCATGACGATGTTCGCGCAGGGCTGAGTCCATGGCTCGGCGGGGCGCGCCCGGCGGCGCGTCGTCCCGGCTGGGGTCTCCACCGGTCGTCAGCGGAACCAGAAGCCGACGTGCGCCTCGGCCGCCTCATCCTCGCGCTGCGGACCCTCGATGCGCATCGGCGGCGTGGCATGCGCACCGATCTCCGGCGCGGTGATGACGAAACCGAAACGCTGCGTCCCCGGCGCGACCGACAGCGTCATCAGCCGGTCACTCGACAGTCCGTAGACGATGTGGCGGGCGCCGGCCCAGAACATCGCCCCGACGCACATCGGGCATGGCTCGCACGACGCGAACACGATGCCGTCCCGGAGTTGGCCGAGCTGATCGCGCCCTTCGAGGATGCGCACGAGCATCGTCTCCGCGTGCGCGGTGACGTCATGGTCGGTGTTCACCCGGTTGACGGCCTCGGCCACGATCTCGCCGTCGACGAGGAGGAGGGCGCCGAAGGGATGATCGCCGGCGTTGCGGGCCGCCCACGCCAGCTCGAACGCTCTGGTGAGCGCGGCGTGGTCCAGCACGAACGCCAGGCTCAGCGCGAGGTTTTGCGCGCGGCGAGCGCTTGGACGGATGCCGTGAGCTCCGTCAGGCAGCTGCGGATCTCGGCCACCTGGCAGGAAAGGTCGTCGAGTGACGTTCCTGACCCGTCTGCCCCCGCCGGCCGGCCTTCCATGTCGCACAGTGCGCCGTAGCAGCCGGCAAGAAGACGGCCGGTGTCGCGCTCCTCGGCGATGTAACGACCGAGCAGGCCACCGGTCTGCGGGTCGATGTCCTTGTTCTTGAACATCGAGTCGAAGATGTCGTTCTGGCGAGCCTCGTCGCTCCGGACGAACTTCAGCTGCTCGAGCTTCTCCCGGTCGCTCAGCGTGCCTGACATGGCAATGGCCATGCGGCCCGCGTGGGTCGGATCGGTCTTCTCGATGACGCAGTAGCCGAGCTCGTCGAGCCGCTTCTCGAACGCGAGGTTGTGCTCGGCCTCCCGCAGCGCAACGGTGTGCAGCACAGCGCGCACCTCGTCGTTCGCGGTCGTCGACGACCAGCAGTTGAACAGCTCGGCGCCGTTCTTCTCTCCCACGGCGATGGCATTCAGCAGACCTAGGTAGCTCGGTTTCGTATCCATGCCAGTGAAGATACGCGCAGCCGCCCAAAGAACAAAGGCGGGAGGTATGTGCGTAGCGTCGGCGGAGTGCAGCTCGAATCGACTCGTCGGCTCCGCTTCACCGCGGATCGCGCCACGGTCTGGGCCGCGATCGGCCGAGTGTCGGACTATCCGCAGCTGTGGCCGTGGCTACGCGACTTCCACGGCGAGGCGATCACGCCCGGCGCGGTGTGGCGATGCACGGTCCAGCCGCCGCTGCCCTATGTGCTGCGCTTCACGATCACCATCGACGAGGTCGATCCGCCCGGCCTCGTCACCGCCACGATCTCCGGCGACCTCAGCGGCAGCGCACGCCTCACACTCGAGGACCACGGTGCGCGTTGCGAGGGCGAGCTCATCTCGACCCTGGCGCCGGAGCAGCCGTTGCTGCGGCTGATGGCCCAGCTGGCACCGCCCGTGGCCCGCTTCGGCCACGACTGGGTACTGGAGACCGGGGCACGACAGTTCGCGGCCAAAGCATTGCGACCTCGCGCACGCTGATCCGATCCAGCTGATCCCGACCTGTTGGAACGGCCGAGCCCGGATGGCGCGGCAGACTCTGCTGCTGCATTCCCGCGCTCGATCCGACAAGAACACTTGACGACCACCATCCTCCCCGCACCCGTCACGGCGCGCATCCCGTTGCCGGCCTCCCTCATGGCTCTCGCCGCAGGGGTCACGTGGAGCCTCGGCGCCGTCACCGTCCGCACTGCGCACGGGATGGACGCGTGGCAGTACCTCATCTGGCGATCCGTCGGGGTCATCGTGGTGATGTGCGGGTTGGCGGCATGGCGACGCGACGGCTCACCGTTCCCGAAGGCGTTCCAGGCCGGCTGGGTGATGCGCATCGCCTGCGTCGGCCTGATGCTCGCCTCGGTGGCGTTCATCTACGCACTCAAGAACACGAGCGCTGCGAACGCCGCATTCCTCGCATCCGTCACGCCGCTCATGGCCGTCGTACTGGCGAGGGTGTTCATCGGAGAACGGCTCACGGTCGTCACGGTCGCCTCCATCGCGGTTGCGTCCGTCGGACTGCTCGTCATGGTGACCGCCGACGTCGGCGGGGGAAACCTCAAAGGGAACATCGCCGCGTTGCTGTCATCGCTCGGCTTCGCCGGATACTCCGTGTGCGTACGATCCGAACCGAAGCGGGACTGGGGTCCGGTGATGCCCGGCTATGCGCTGATGGCGATCGTGCTCTGCGGAGCCGTCACCCTGATCGGCGGGCGCAGTCTGTTCCCGCCGCTGCAGGACATCGGCCGGGCGATGCTCCACGGCGGCGTGTTCATCGTCCTCGGCACGACGCTGTTCAATCACGCCTCGCGCCACATCCCCGCCGTCGCCATGACCGTGTTCGCCCAGACGGAGACCGTGTTCGTCCCGCTCTGGATCTTCCTCGTGCTCGGCGAGCGACCGGCCGCGACCTCACTCGTCGGCGGCGCGATCATCCTCGGCGCCGTGATCGGCAAGGCCGTCCTCGACGCCCGCCCGCGTTCGGCGAGCCCCACCCCGACGAGCCCCACCCCGGCGATCTCGACGCAGGCCGGGCAATGACCGCCGGATGGCTCAACGAGCGCTCCCGCAATGGCGGCATCGACGAGATCCCGCTGCCCGTCGCCGGCCGCCTGTTCCTCTGCGGAAAGCACTTCATCGGACCCGACGCCGAGGCGGCCATGGAACGCTGCGGCGCGACGGTCGTCGTCTGCCTCAACGAACGCAACGAGCTCGAAGACCGCTACCCCGAGTACGTGCGCTGGCTGTCGTCGAACTTGCCGGGTCGGGCGATATGGCATCCCATCCCCGATCTGCACGCCCCTTCGCTGCCCGAGGCGATCACGCTCGTCGATGAGCTCACGGATCTGCTTCGTCGTGGTGAGAGACTGCTGCTGCATTGCGGTGCCGGCATCGGTCGGGCGGGTACCACTGCAGTATGTGTGCTTCTCAACCTCGGACTCACCGCGGACCTTGCGCTCGCAACGGTCGGTGCACATCGGCCGATGGCTGGTCCGGAGGTTGGTGTGCAGCGCGAGCTCGTCGATGCGATCGAGGCGCACGTCCGAGCTGCGGGCTGAACGCCGCCCGGCTGGCTCGATCGCTCGCTCGCGAACTTTGTCGTCCAAAGCCGGTGGCAGCGGCATTCGGCGACAAAGTTCGTCAGTTGCCGTCGGCGGTGGCCCGGTCGAGATCGAGGGACAGCGAGTTCATGCAGTACCGCTGCCCGGTGGGAGCTGGTCCGTCGTCGAACACGTGGCCGAGATGGCCGTCGCAGCTGGCGCAGCGCACCTCGGTGCGGACCATGCCGTGGGCGCGGTCGACCACCAGCTTCACCGCCTTCGCGTCGGCGGGCTCGAAGAAGCTCGGCCACCCCGAATGTGACTCGAACTTCGTGTCGGAGCTGAAGAGCTCCGCGCCACAGCCGGCACAACGGTAGGTGCCGTCGTCGTGACAGTCGACGTAGGAGCCGGTGAAGGCACGTTCGGTCGCACCTTGGCGCAGCACGGCGTAGGCGTTCGGGTCGAGCTGCTTGCGCCACTCGTCGTCGGTACGGGTGACGGTCTCAGCCGCCGCAGTTTCGGGGGGGGTCTCGCTCATGCCTCCATTGTGCGCCCTGTGGAGCACAACGTTACGCGGGACGGCCGTGAACGGCGATGCGCATGCCGCAGATGCGGATGCCACCGTCGTCGCCGAGCAGGCTGCGCTCGGCCGCAGCAGCAGTGACGTCCGCGACCGAGGAGACCCGCAGGTCGATGCCACCGAGCCCCTCGCCGCGGCCGTCGACCACCGGCACGAAGCGCAGCGTCGCATTCTCGAGCTCGATGCTCGGCGCCCCGCTCGCCCCGGCGACGACAGGAATACCGATCACGGACGACCATTTCGCGGCGAGCGCATCGGGGTCGTCGCCCTGGATCTCCGCACCGGTGATGGCGAGCACCTGCGTGGTGCGGTTCTCCTGCCACCTCGGCCCGGCCGGCTCCCACGGACCAT
>JAYUDQ010000721.1:0-3270 GCA_043739745.1 Acidimicrobiia bacterium
GCTGGCCCGAGCCGTGATGGACAACCTGTACCGATTCATTGTTCCGGCGGTCGCTGGACCGAACCGGCTCGTACCTCTCGCAGCACTCGCTGGCAGTGACGTCAACGAAGGAGCGTTGCGGACTGCAGCGAACCGGGGTCGCCTCCGCGCCCAAAAAGGGCCGAACGGACAATGGCGCAGCACTCGCGCATGGGCCGACGACTATCTCGCCACCCGCCACCGTCGTGGCTGACCGAGAAGCGATCCACCGCCAAGATGATCCGTAGGGGCCACGCCGTCGTCCGCAAGGCAAGCTGACGCGCATATAGCGCGTGTGTGATGGTAGAGCGGTATACGAACTGGACGGACTAGACGGACTGGACGGACGGTTTTGGGGACTGTGGGATACTGCGCAGCAGTAGACGGACTGTACGGACGGTGACCGTAACGTTTTTTTTTTGCCAAGGTGAGGGTCGCGAGTTCGAATCTCGTCATCCGCTCGCAGAAACACCAGGTCAGCGGCCATGTACGGGCCGCTGACCTGCATCTTCGGTGGTCTGTGCCCATCGGATGCCCATTGCGTGCCCATGGCGGTCGTGTCCGGAGCTGTTGTTCAAGGTCGAGGGGCGCTTGCCCGATGTGTTGGTATGGGAAAACGTGGGCGAGCGATTCAGTCGTTCGCCGAGGCAACGAGCCGGTACACGAATTGCGACCGGCCGACCGTTGCCAGGTTCGTCACCGACGTGTGTTGTTGCGAATCAGCGAACCTGGATATGCGAATCGGCGATTGAATCTCTGCGTATCGGCGGAACCTGCTACCATTTCACACATCGAGATGCGACCGCTTCCTCTCAAACGACACGCTGAGGCACGCGTGATCGAGGCACTCGATGACACGCCCGTCGTCATTCTCCAAGGTGCTCGCCAGGTCGGAAAGAGCACCTTGGCGGGCGAGGTTGCCGGACTACGCGGTGGACGCGTCGTCACGCTGGACGACGACGCTGTTCGCTCCGCAGCTGCTGTCGACCCGGCCGGCTTCATCGACGCTGCACCCGGTCTTCTGGTCATCGACGAAGTGCAACGAGTGCCCGCCTTGCTGCTGGCGATCAAGGCGGCCGTCGATCGTGACCGGCGACCGGGCCGATTTCTGTTGGCCGGATCAGCGAACCTGCTGAGGTTGAGATCGGTTCAGGACAGTCTTGCTGGAAGGGCCGAAACGATTGAACTGTTCGGGTTCTCGCAAGGCGAGCTTCGTGGCGAGCGCGAACAGTTCATTGACCGAGCAATGACAACAGTGCTCGACGTTGGCTGGAAATCGCCGATGACGAGACTTGAGTATCTTGACGTCGCTTGCACAGGCGGATACCCCGAGGTTGTGTTTCGCAGACCCCACCGACGGGCCGCCTGGTACGACAGCTACATCTCGCGAATCGTCGATCGCGACGCCGCGGACGTGAGCTCATTGCAACGGCTCGGCGATCTCGGTCGGCTCGTCAGACTCCTGGCGGCCCGCAACGCCAGCGAATTGAATGTGGCGGACGTGTCAGCCGACGGCGGATTTCCGGCCCGCACGCTGCCTCCGTATCTCGACCTGTTGGAGACCCTCTACCTGACCTGGCGTATTCCGGCGTGGTCGACCAATCTGACCCAGCGGGTGACTGCCCGACCGAAGATCGTCGTTCTCGACAGCGGACTCGCCGCGCATCAGGTCAACATCTCGCCAGAAAGCATGCACCCGACCCGCCAGCCTGAACCTACTGGAGGACTACTTGAGGCGTTCGTGTTGGGCGAGCTTCGAAAGCAGATCGGCTGGAATGACAACCGCGTCCGGATCTTTCACTACCGCGACCGGACCGGGCCCGAGGTCGACGTCGTGCTCGAACACCCCGACGGTCGGATCGTTGGAATCGAGGTGAAGGCGTCGAGCAACATCGGTGCCCGCACGTTCAGATGGCTGAGCAAACTGCGGGATGGTCTCGGCCCTCGATTCGTCCAAGGCATCGTGCTTCACACCGGAACAGACGCGCTTGCATTCGGTGATCGCCTGACGGCCCAACCGATCGCGGCCCTGTGGACTTGACCGACGATGGCGGCATCGAATCGGGAGGCCGGAAGCAGCTGACATCGAGTGCTGCGAAACGTGCGTCCCGAGGCCCCGGCAAGGCCATTAATGGCGGAAAGACGGTTCAGCGTCCGACGTGGCGCCCCGTCTCCCGATGCGATGGTAGACCGGTATACGAACTGGACGGACTAGACGGATTTCCCGGACGGTTTTGGGGACTGTGGGGCACTGCGCAGCAGTAGACGGACTGTACGGACGGTGCCCGTAACGTTTTTTGCCAAGGTGAGGGTCGCGAGTTCGAATCTCGTCATCCGCTCCAACAAACACCAGGTCAGCGGCCCTTTGCGGGCCGCTGACCTGCGTCTTCGGCTTGTCGGCCCCTCATCCGGCTCAGCGGATTGAGAACGCGGTCGCCGTCTCCATGTAGAGGAAGCCGGCATCCATACCACTCAGCTGCTGCATCGGATCGGCTGCTTCAGACATCGACGCTCAACACTGCGCGGCGAATGCAGTGGAGCAGCGCTCATTGGTGCGGGCGACTCGACGAATCGTACCGGAGGCCACGGACACGGCCGAACGGTCATTGCGACGCCATCGCGAGCAGCGGTGCCACGGATGCGTGCAGGGTGGCCAGCTGGTGCATCGGTGACCAGCGCTCGGGATCGAACAGCGCCTGGACTGCGATACCGTCGGCGGCAGCGATGAGGCGTTCGGCGAGGTTCTCCGCCCCCGGTCCTTTGGCGAGCTTGCACTCGCCGATTAGGCGGGCCACGTAACCACGGAACTCGCGGTAGGCGTCTCGCTGCGTTGCGGCCAACTCGACATCGCCAGCTGCTTGTGCACAGAAGGCGATCGTGACCATCCAGTGCAGGCGCCGCGTCTCGTCGAGGGGGAGCGCGCCCTCGAGCGAGGCGACCAACCGACCGACCGGATCGACTGAGTCGCGGCGTGCGCGCTCGGCCCACCGACGCTGGAGCGATGCCTGGAACGTGCACAGCAGCAGCTCGCGTTTACCTGCGAAGTAATGAGTGAGCGCCCCGGTGGTCCAACCGGCCTCTGCCGCCACGTCGCGCATCGTGGCCGCGCCGATGCCGGAGCGCGCTATCACACGTGCTGCAGCCTCGGTCAGATCGGCCCGTCGCTCGTGGAAGTTCACCACTTTGGGCATTGACCGCAAGATAGCACAGATGTTAATATATAACGTCTGTTACCCAAAAGAGAGGAAGGTC